>CAZRFC010000192.1:0-8364 GCA_964598975.1 uncultured Mycobacterium sp.
GCGTACGCGCGGGGGGCGGCCGCCGAAGCGGCCCCGTTGGCGCAGTCGACGACGACGGTCAGCCCCTCCAGTCGGGGAACTGTCGCGCCGAGGTGGGCGAGATACCGGTCGAGCGCGTCGACGGCATGCCGGACCCGGCCGATTTCGGCGCCGACCGGCCGCAATCCCGGCCCCTGGGCGACGAGGTCCTCGATACGGTCCTCGGCGTCGTCGTCGAGTTTGTGTCCGCCGGGTCCGAAGATCTTGATGCCGTTGTCGGGCATCGGATTGTGCGACGCGGAGATCATCACGCCCAGGTCGGCCTGGTACGCCGCGGTGAGGTAGGCGACGGCGGGGGTCGGCAGCACACCGACCAGCACCGCGTCGACGCCCTCGCTGGTCAGTCCGGCTACCACTGCGGCTTCCAGCATCTCGCTGCTGGCCCGCGGGTCACGGCCGACCACCGCAAAACGGTGCCCCGCGGCTGCCGGCGCCAGCCTGCGGGCGGCGGCCGCACTGAGCGCCATCCCGAGTTCGGCGGTCAGTTCACGGTTGGCGACCCCGCGCACTCCGTCGGTCCCGAAAAGTCGGCCCATACCGACAAACCTCTCATACCGACCGCTTCGGAACACAACCGGCGAGGTAGACATGACACCGCCCGCACCCCATGGGGTGCGGGCGGTGCGAGAAGTGCACGTAGACGCGCGGCTAGCCTAACGACCGACCTGACCCGGCGGGGTGCTCGGCGTGGCGCTGGGCGGGGTGGTCTCGGTGTTCCGGTTCTGACCCGGCGCGTTCTCCGAGGCGCCCCGGTCGCCGTTCTGACCCGGGGCGGCTTCGCTGTTGCCCTCGACGTTCTGGCTGAACGCGAACGAGAGGCCCATCAGTCCGTTGCACGGGTTCACCGGCGCGGTGCCGTTGGTGTCGAGGTTGGTCAGCGTGGTGAGGTCGATCATCGACGTCGGGCACACCGACGTCGCAAGGCTGACCGCGTTGGCCAGCGTGACGTCCTGGATCACGCCGATCTGCTTGTTGTTCGCGATCAGCGTGACATTGACCAGGCCGTCTCCGGCGACCTGGGCTTCGGGCGCGGGCGGTGCGGCGTGACCCAGCTGGGCCACTCCCAGGCCACCGCCGACCAGCAGTGCGCCACCGAACAGGGTTCCAGCGGCAGTCTTCTTCAGCGTGTTCAAGATTCGGCTCCTTGCGTTTCCTGTGTTTGGGTGTTTCCTGTGTTTGGCAGGGATTCCCACCTCGGACGGCCGACATCGACGGTCGGCTGCACAGGGACTAGCCGTAAGGGCGCCCGCCGAAACAAAGCTGTGTCGCCCCTAACACAAATCGCCGGGTGTCGGAGACTCTCCGACACCCGGCGATCGTGGGGAAATCCGCTGATCAGCGCTTGCTGTACTGCGGAGCCTTGCGGGCCTTCTTGAGGCCGTACTTCTTGCGCTCGATGGCGCGCGGGTCACGGGTGAGGAAGCCGGCCTTCTTCAGCGCCGGACGGTCCTCGGGCTGCACCAGGATCAGGGCCCGGGCCAGCGCCAGGCGCAGCGCGCCGGCCTGACCCGACGGGCCGCCGCCGTCGAGGTGCGCGTAGACGTCGAAACTGTCCACCCGGTCGACGGTGACCAGCGGCGCCTTGATCAGCTGCTGGTGCACCTTGTTCGGGAAGTACGCCTCGAGGGTGCGGCCGTCGAGGTTGAACTGACCGGTGCCGGGCACCAGGCGCACCCGAACCACGGCCTCCTTGCGACGGCCGACGGTCTGGATCGGACGGTCGATGATCACCGGCTGGCGAGGAGCGGACTCCACCACCGGCTCGGGGGCCGACTCGAAGGTCTGCACGACCTCGTCGGCAACTTCGTTCACGTTCTCGTTGTCGCTCACTGGGCCACCTGCTTGATCTCGAACGGAATCGGCTGCTGGGCGGTGTGCGGATGGTCGGGCCCCGCGTACACCTTCAGTTTCCGCTGGATCTGCCGGCTGAGCTTGTTGTGCGGCAGCATTCCGACGATGGCCTTCTCGACCACCCGGTCGGGGCGCGTCTGCATCAGCTCGCCGATGGTGCGCGAGCTCAAACCGCCGGGATACCCCGAGTGGCGATAGGCCTTCTTGCTGGCGAGCTTGGTGCCGGCGATGGCGACCTTGTCGGCGTTGACGATGATGACGAAGTCACCGCCGTCGACGTTGGGCGTGAATGTCGGCTTGTGCTTGCCGCGCAGCAGATTGGCTGCAGCAACGGCGAGCCGGCCGAGCACCACGTCGGTGGCGTCGATGACGTACCACGAACGCGTGGTGTCACCCGCCTTCGGCGTGTATGTGGGCACAGCGTGTACCTCTCGTTACGGGGTGGATCCCGGGCGAGCCGGGTGCCGGTCGGGGCGTCGACGGTCGGGATTGGTTTCTCAGCGACCAACAGTGACCCGAGAACCCGGTTTACCCCGCGGAGATCCGCGGCGTACCGCACGCCAGCGGCCAACACTACCGGTGCCGATCAGCGCAGGTCAAAACGCACCGCTCTCGCTCGCCGAGGCCGCGGCCTGCTCGCAAGCGGTGCGCACCGCGTCGGTTCGCTGCGGCGGACTCTGGCAGCCGATGCCGATCAGGGTGGATCCGACCAGCAGCACCGACCAGTCGATGACCCGGCCCGGCCGGACCTCCCGGTAGGTCACCGCGGGATGCCCGCCAGCTCGGGCCTCGGCCCGGAGGTCGACGAACACCCCCGGCGGTTGGTCGTCGATCCGACGCCGGAGATCAGCGGCCACCCGGGCCGGCGTCGTCTCGGGGGCGTAGGACTGCGTGACGTGCAGTGCGAGTTCGGGATCCCCGGGCGGTGTCGCCTGCAGTCGCCGTGAACCGGGTCCGCCGGTCACCCGCGTGACGGTCCACTGCGCCGGTATCTGCACCGCGATGCGGCCTTCCACCACGTTCTGGGGCCGTGCCGGCCGGACGACGACCGCCACGGCGACCCAGACCAGCGCCGCGACGGCGGCGGCGCCCACCGCCAGCAACCGGAATCGCCGTCCCCGTAGCGAATGGTCGGCGCGGGCGACGCACCCGGCGTCGTCTTCGGCGTCGTCTTCAGCGTCGTCTTCAGCGTCGTCTTCGGGGTCGGCGTGCCATTGCCGCCGCGGGACCGCCACCACCTCGCCGGCCACCCCATCGGCGGCGGCGACCACCCGGTCGACCCGGCTTCGGGTCCAGTCGTCGGGGTGGACCAGCGTGAGCACCGGTTCACCACGGCCGACGGTCATCATCACCGCCCGCCACATGTCGACGACGGCAACCGGGCGTTCGCCGTAGAGCCCCACCGGGTGGTCGATCCATTCCAGCGCGGCGCGGGCCAGGCGCGGGTCTAGCAGGTCCGCCCGGCCGGCCGCGCCGGAAATCACCCGCACGGTGTCGGGGCCGATCTCAAGCACCCTCACCGGCGTCAGGCTAGGGACTTTCCGGCCCCGGCCGCCGCGGCCATCCACAGGCGACGGAGAAGCCGCGTCGATCAGGTGGTTTTCGACCGGCGTTCACGGTAGGCGGCCACATGCTGGCGGTTCCCGCAGTTGCCGGTGTCGCAGAACATCCGGGAGCGGTTGCGGGACAGATCCACCAGAACCGCCTCGCAGTCCGGGGCGGCACAGGTCTTGAGCCGTCGCAACTCCCCCGCCCGGATGAGATCGGCCAGCGCCATCGCCATCTCGGCTCCCATCCGCTGGGCCAGCGGATCACCGGTGGAGGCCAGGTGCAGGTGCCATTCGGGCATCTCCGGGTGGCGGGTCAGCCAGGGGGCGGCGCGGGTGTCTCCCAGCAGTGCGTTGACTTCACCGACGGTCCGCTCTTCGTCATCGGCGGCCGCCCAGATCCGGCCCAGTCGGTGCCGCAACCGGTGCACCTCCGCCAGTTCGTGGTGGTCGCGGTCACGCCGGCCGGTCCAGCCGTACTCGGCGAGATAGGCGTCCAGGGCTGTCTGGTCGCCGAGCTGCTCTCCGGCGGTCCGGTCGCTGTTGACCAGAACACACGCCGCCCGCAGTGTGAGTTCGGTGTCATGAGTGAAAAGCGTTTGACCCATGACCACCTCCTCGCCTAGTGTCATGAACGATCTTGATTTTACTCATGACAGGGGTGTTCAGTGTCCAATCGCTTCCAGGTCGGGATGCTGTTCGCCACCGGATCCGCCGTGAGTTTCGGGATGTCCGGCCCACTGGCCAAGTCGCTGATGGTGGCCGGGTGGTCACCGACGGCCGCGGTGCTGGCCCGCCTGGCCGGCGGCGCACTCGCGCTGGCGATCGTGGCCACCGTCGCGAAACCGGACTGGCTCAGCCAGGCCCGGGCGCACGCCCGCACCGTGGTGCTTTACGGACTGATTCCGGTGGCCGGCGCCCAACTCTGCTACTACAACGCGGTGGCGCATCTCTCGGTGGGTGTGGCGCTTCTACTCGAATACACCGCCCCGGTGCTGGTGATCGGCTGGGTCTGGGCCACCACCGGGCGTCGGCCGAGTGGCCGGATGCTGGGCGGGGTGGCACTGGCGGTGATCGGCATCAGCCTGGTGCTCGACGTCGCGCACGGCGCCCGGGTGGACGCCGTGGGGGTGGCCTGGGGCCTGGGCGCGGCGATCTGCGCGGTCTGCTATTTCATGATGTCCGACGAGGTGACCGCCGACGGTTCGGGCCTGCACGCGATGACCCTGGCCGCGGGCAGCCTCGTGGTCGCGACGATCGCGGTCGGCGCTCTCGGCGCTCTCGGCGTGATGCCGTTGCGGTTCACCTCCGACGACGTGGTGATCGCCGGCGCCACGCTGCCCTGGCTGGTTCCGGTCGTGGTACTCGGCGTGCTGGCCACCGCCATCGCCTACCTGCTCGGCATCAGCGGCGTCGCACGACTGCGGCCCAGTTTCGCCTCGCTGATGGGGCTGGCCGAGGTGCTCTTCGCCGTGGTGGCGGCGTGGCTCCTGCTCGACGAACGCATCACGACCATCCAGGCCGTGGGCGGCATCGTGGTGCTGCTGGGCCTGGCGCTGGCCCGCCCGGCCGACAATGCCCGCGAAGATCTGTCCTCGGCGCAGCCGGACCCGGACGAGCGGATCACGGTGGGTTCAGCTGCCAAAGATCTGGAACAATCGACGCCGTGAACTCGCGCGTGAAGTCCCTGAGCCTGCGAGCGGCCGCGACGGCGCTCGCCGCAATCGCCGCTGCGGTCGGCCCGCTGCCCGCGACGCCGGCAAATGCCGAAGTCTGCAACGACATCGAGGTCGTCTTCGCCCGCGGCACCGGCGAGGACCCCGGCCTCGGGCGGGTCGGCGACGCCTTCGTCAACAATCTGCGGGGTATGGTCGGCGGCCGCAGCATGGGCGTCTACGCGGTCAACTACCCGGCGAGCTATGACTTCCTGGCCGCGGCGAACGGCGCCAACGATGCCAGCGCCCGCATCCAGTACATCGCCAACACCTGCCCCAACACCAAGATCGTTCTGGGTGGCTACTCGCAGGGGGCGGCCGTCGTCGACGTCGTCGCCGCGGTCCCGATTCCGGTCGTGGGGTTCACCAACCCGTTGCCGCCCTTCGCCGGGGACCACATCGCCGCAATCGCCGTCTTCGGCAACCCGTCGGCCAAGATCGGGCTGCCGCTGACGTCCAGCCCGGTTTTCGGGGGGCGGTCCATCGACCTGTGCAACCCGGGCGACCCGATCTGCACCAGCGGCGACAGCGTGGTCGCGCATCGCAGCTACGGGCCCGACGGCACCGCCTGGCAGGCGGCGACATTCGTGGCGAACCGGCTCTGAACAGCATGTTTCGCAGCCACCGCGTCAATATGTGAGTATTGCTCGATGCGTGTCATGTCGGGGATTACCGCCGCCGCCCTGGCGGCCGCGAGCTTGGCCTGCGCCGCACCCGCGCAGGCCGCCGAGTGCCCGGACGTCGAGCTGATCTTCGCCCGCGGCACCAGCGAGCCGGCCGGCCTCGGCCGGGTCGGGCAGGCGTTCAGCGATCAACTGGCGGTCAGTCTGGCCGGTCGCACTCTCGGGGTGTACGGGGTCAACTACCCCGCGAGCTATGACTTCCTGGCGGCGGCCGACGGCGCCGCCGACGTCACCAACCGCATGGTGGCGGTGACCAAGACCTGCCCGAACACCCGCTTCGTACTCGGCGGGTATTCGCAGGGCGCCGCGGTGGTGGACATGTTGCTCGGCATCCCGCCCCTGGGCGACAAGGTGGGCGACGTCGGGTCCGGTGCCCCGCTGCCGCAGAGTCTGACCGACCGGGTCGCCGCGGTCGCGGTGTTCGGTAACCCGTCCACCAAGTTCGGTAAACCGGTCATCTTCGCCGGCCGCGGCATCGACCTGTGCAATAACGGTGACCCGATCTGCTCACAGGGCCGCAATCCCTTCGCGCACACCAGCTACGAAAAAACACCGCTGGTCAGCCAGGCAGCCGGCTTCGTCTCCAACCTGCTCTGACCGACCTGGCGGCACCGGCCGCACCCCGCTACCATGACTTGGTGCGTATGAGGCGGATGTGTCGCATGGTTTCAATGGTGATGTCCGTCACAGCGGCAGCGGCGCTCTCCCCGGTCACCCTCCCGATGGCAGGGGCGGCGCCATGCCCCGATGTCCAGGTGGTCTTCGCCCGCGGGCGCATCGAGCCGCCCGGCACCGGTCAGGTCGGACAGGCCTTCGTCAACGCGCTCCGCGCCCGGACCGACCGGGACGTCGGGTTCTACGCGGTGAACTATCCGGCCGACACCGAAATCTTCCTGGGCGCCAATGACATGAGCCGGCACATCCAGTCGATGGCCGCCAACTGCCCCGATACCCGCCTGGTCCTCGGCGGCTACTCGCTGGGTGCGGCGGTGACCGATGTGGTGCTGGCGGTACCGGCACCGATCTTCGGCTATAAGAACCCACTGCCCCTGGGCATGAACGAGCACATCGCGGCGGTGGCACTGTTCGGCAACGGCACCCGCAAGGTGCTGGGCCCGGTCTCCGACATCAGCCCGCTGTACGGGGACAAGACCATCGACCTGTGCACCGCCGACGATCCGGTCTGCAACAACAACCTCGACCCGGAGACGTGGGCGGACAACTGGCCGGCCCATCTGCACGCGGCCTACATCGACTCCGGACTGGTGGACCAGGCGGCCGAATTTGTGGCGGCCCGGCTTTAGTCGAGTCGACGATGCCGCCGAGGAACGAGGCGGTTGAGGAGCGAGACAATCAGCTCCAGCGACTGTCGTCAACCAAGGTTTCGCACGTCCCGGGTCACCGAGACCCGGGCGGCCAACTCCTCGTCGGGCGGATAGTCGACGCTGACCAGAGTCAGCCCGCGAGCCGGCGCGGCGGCGAAATCACTCGACCTGCTACTGGCACTCAAAAGCGTTGCGCACCAGCCCGGTTCGCGCCTCGACTCCCCCACTGCCAGCAGTGCGCCGACCAGTGATCGCACCATCGACCAACAGAAGGCGTCAGCGCTGACGTAGGCGGTCACCAGATCGCCTTCCCGAACCCAATCGAGTCGCTGCAGTTCGCGGATCGTCGTTGCACCCGGCCGTTGCCGGCAGAAGGCGGCGAAGTCGTGCAGGCCCACCAACGTCGCGGATGCGGCCCGCATCGCGTCGAGGTCCAGTGGCCGCGGCCAGGGCGTGACGAATCGGGCCTGTTGCGGCTCGACCCCGTAGGGGGCCAGCGACAGCCGGTAGGCGTAGTGGCGGCGAAGGGCCGAGAACCGCGCGTCGAAACCGGTTGGCGCACGACTGATTTCGCAGACCCGGACGTCCTCCGGGAGAAACTTGGCCAGCCGGCGCACCAGCGGGGCGAATTCGGCGTCACCGGTTCGGGCCTGCCTGGGATAGGCATTGGACAACGCCCCGCTCGGGATGTCGACGTGCGCCACCTGACCGGTGGCATGCACGCCGGTGTCGGTGCGGCCGGCCGCGAAAAGCCGGACCGGCTGCCGGAACACCGTCGAGAGAGCGGCTTCCAGCACGCCGGCGACGGTCCGCTGCTCATCTTGCACGGCCCAGCCGGCGAATTCCGTTCCGTCGTAGGCGATGTCGAGGCGGAGCCGGACCGTATCAGTCAGGTCCGGCACCGCCTGCGAACCGTCAGGACTGGTCAGACTGAGACTGTTCCTCGGCCGCGGCCTCGGCCGTCTGCGCGTCGGCGATACCGGCGTCCGCGGCCTCAAGTGCTTCCAGCGGGGTCTCCACCGCGTCCTCAGCCGTCGGCCCCTCGGCGGACTCCGGTTCCACCGCGGCCTGCGGCGCCGCGGCAGCGGCCACCGGGGCCGCCTTCTTGGCCGAGCCGGCGGCCCGGCGGGCCCGGTTGGCCTCGGAAACGACGGTCTTCTCCCGGACCAGTTCGATCACGGCCATCGGGGCGTTGTCGCCCTTG
>CAZRFC010000193.1:0-8318 GCA_964598975.1 uncultured Mycobacterium sp.
TCGCTCTCACCGATTGCGCCCTTGTCACGGTGCCGCGGGAGGCGATGAACACCGTGATCCAAAATGATCCGCGGCTCGCGCGCCAGATCGGCGATGCCATCGACCTGCGCCGCCGGGCAGCCCGGGAGGCGCTCAACGAGGCCGCCCAGGGCGTCCGCTAACCGATTATCTGCACCAGCCGGTCCAGAAACACCCGGTGGCCGTTGAGGAGCTTGACCCGCGCCTGTTCGACGGGCAGCCAGGCCACCCGGTCCAGTTCCGGGAATTCCTGAAGGCGCCCTGAGCCTTTCGGCCATTCGAGGGTGAAGGTGTTGCTGTGGACGTCGCCGACATCCAGATCGGCGGCCACCGCGAACACGGTCAGGATCTTGCCGCTGGGCTGCTTGGCCGTACCCAGGTCCAGGCGCGGGCCGTCCGGCACCGGACATCCGAGTTCCTCGCCGAACTCGCGCTGCGCCGCCTCCCAGGGGTCTTCGGCAGAGGTGTACTCGCCCTTCGGTATCGACCACGCACCGTCGTCCCTGCGCGCCCAGAACGGGCCGCCCGGATGACCGATGAGAACCTCCAGGGCCGCAGCACTGCCACGGTAGAGCAACAGCCCCGCGCTCAGTGTCGGCACGCGTCAGTCGTCAGGCTCGGTGGCGCAGCGCAGCGCATCGGCCAGAGCGGCCGCGCGCCGGTCGGTGAAGATCTCTTCCAACGACAGGTGTCGACCATTCGGCCCGGCCAGTGGTACCCGCCAGTTCGGATACTCGTCGGTGGTGCCGGGCTGGTTCTGGGTGCGCCGCTCACCGACCGCGTCGGTCAGCGCCAACGCCAGCAGCCTGGAGCGGGTCCGGCCCAGGTACCGGTACAGGCCGGTGATCACGTCCTCCTCGTCGGCCTCCGCACCCAGCAGGCCGACCCGCCGCAGCTCGTCCATCCAGGCCGCCTGCTGGGCCCGGTCGTCGGCGAGTTCGTCTTCCACCGGTCGGGTCAGCAGCCCCAGTTCGCCTCGTAGCCGGACATGTTCGCCATCCAGATAGCCCGGCGTGGGCGGCAGGTCATGAGTGGTCACCGACGACAGGCACAGTTCGCGCCAGTGCTCGGCAGCCAGCGGCCCCCGGCTGCCCTCATCGATCTCGAACCAGAGAATCGAGGTTCCCAGCACGCCCCGGTCGCGCAGGTAGTCCCGTACCCACGGCTCGACGGTGCCCAGATCCTCACCGACCACCACCGCACCGGCTCGATGCGCCTCCAGTGCGACGATGCCGATCATGGCGTCGTGGTTGTAGCGGACGTAGGTGCCCGCGGTGGGTGGCGCGCCCTCGGGAATCCACCAGAGCCGGAACAACCCGATGACGTGGTCGATGCGCACCCCGCCGGCATGCCGCAGGATCGCCGCGATCAGTTCCCGAAACGGTTGGTAGCCAAGCTCTTCGAGTTGGTCGGGGCGCCACGGCGGCTGCGACCAGTCCTGCCCGAGTTGGTTGAACTCGTCGGGCGGTGCGCCCGCGGTCACACCCAGTGCCAGCACGTCCTGCAGTGACCAGGCGTCGGCGCCGGTGGGGTGCACCCCGACGGCGAGGTCATGCATGATGCCCAACGGCATCCCGGTGCGCAGCGCCTGGGACTGCGCGTGGCCCAGTTGCTCGTCGAGTTGCCACTGCAGCCACCGATGGAAGTCCACCGTGCGCTGATGCTTGTCGGCGAATTCGGCCACCTGCGGGCTGGCCGGGTGCTGCAACGCCGTTGGCCAGCGCCGCCAGTCCCCACCGTGCTTCTCGGCGATCGCGCACCAGGTCGCGAAGTCGTCGAGGGCGGTGCCCTCGCGCTGCTTATAGGCCTCGAACGCCAGTTGGCGGCCGGCGGAGCGGGGAACCCGATACACCAGGTTCAAGGCCTTGCGCTTGGCACCCCAGATGCCGTCCCGGTCGATTCCGCTGTGCTTGCGGGCCCGGCGCTGAACGCTCTTGCGCCGGTTGTGCACCCGGTCGCGCTTGGGCAGCCAGGCGAACTCGGCGATGGCCTCGACCCGCAGATAGATCGGGTTCACGAACCGCCGTGAGGTGGGCAGGTAGGGCGAGGGTTCCATCGGCGCGACCGGCGCGGCGGCGTGCAGCGGGTTGACCAGTACGTAGCCGGCTTGATGGCGCGATCCCGCCCACACCGCCAGGTCGGTGAGGTCGCTCAGATCACCGATGCCCCACGAGCCTTGGGAACGGACACTGTAAAGCTGAGTGGCCAAACCCCAGGCCCGTCGCTCTCCCATCCGGGCGGGCAGTCCCAGCCAGGACGGTGTGACGATCAGTTGGGTGTCGAACTCCTGATCGCCCGAGCGCAGGTGGACGCGGTGGTAGCCCAACGGAAGATCACCCGGGAGGAGAAAGGTGGCCTCTCCGACGAGGCGGCCGTCGAGGTCGAACGGGGGAGTGAAGTTGTCGGTCTGGCGGATATCGCTGCGGACGGTGCCGTCCTCCAGTCGTACCCAGACGTGCGCCGGATCACCGTGGGTGACATGGACCCAGAACGATGCCCCCTCGCCTGTGCGGGAGACGATCGTCGGCGGCAGGGCCCGGGACCAGTGCCGGCGGTCCAGCTCCGAAAGCGAAGCGGCGCAATCGTCTTCGGTATCGGCCTGCACGCCCAGCGCGGCCAGAACGGCCACCACAGTGGATGGATCAACGGTCAGGAAGTTTCCGGTCCAGTCGTGATAGGCGCACGCCACTCCCAACCGGTCGGCCAGCGCGGTCAACGTCGGTTCAGCCATAGAGCCATCTAAGCCCAGGTCAGTCCGCGGCACCTGACAGTTCGATGGTGAGAACCCCGGCGATGATCAGGGTGATGCCGGCCAGCATCATCGGCGTCAGCGGTTCGGCGAACAGCACCTTCCCCATTAGCGCCACCAGGGCCACTCCGCTGGCCGACCACACGCCGTAGGCGATGCCCACCGGCATTCCCAGCGACAGCGTCCATGAGATGAAGGCGAACGAGGCGACGTATCCGATGACCACCGGGGCGATCCATACTCGCTTCCGGAACCCGTCGGAGGCGCGCAACCCCAGCGTCGAGAGCACCTCGAGTGCGATCCCGGCGGCCAGTGTCAGCCACATCATGGTTCGGCCCCCGACCCGGCGGCCCGTTGCTGCACCGGATGCGACCCGAACTCCACCAGCAACACCCCGACGATGATGAGTCCGATGCCGAGGACGATCGCCGACGTGAAGGGGTCGTCAAAAATCAGGGCGGCCAGCACCGCGGTGATGGCAGTACCTGATGCACCCCAGATGCCGTACGCGACGCCTACCGGCACACCGGCCCGCAGCACCCTGGTGAGCAGATAGAACGACGCCGTGTAGCCGGACACCACCAGGATCAGCCACCAACGCTGGTCCTGGAAAGCGCGCAGGGCCAGCGTTCCGGTGACCTCGGTCAGGATCGCTCCCACCAGCAGCGCCCATCTCCGCATGGATGACGACGATAGCGACCTGCCGGCCGGACTAAACTCTCAGACGGAGGTGTTCAGGTGGATCGACTTGCGGACATGTTGGCTGTCCTGCCGCCGCCGATGCGTGATCCGGTGCTCTTTGCCGTCCCGTTCTTTCTGCTGCTGCTGACAATCGAGTGGACCGCAGCCCGCAAACTCGAGCACCTCGATGCGGCGGCACCCCAAGCCGGGTCCGGCCGCCCCGCCCGCGGGTCGTATCTGGCCCGTGACGCCCGGGCCTCGATCCTGATGGGCCTGGTGTCGGTCGCGACGATGGGAGCCTGGAAGTTCGTCGGACTCCTGGGGTACGCCGCCCTCTACGCCTACGTGGCGCCGTGGCACCTCTCCCCGCGGAACTGGTACACGTGGGTGATCGCACTGGTGGGCGTAGACGTGCTGTTCTACGCCTACCACCGGATCGCCCACCGGGTGCGGCTGATATGGGCGACACATCAGGCCCACCACTCCAGCCGCTACTTCAACTTCGCCACCGCGCTGCGACAGAAGTGGAACAACAGTGGCGAGTTGATCATGTGGATTCCGTTGCCACTGTTGGGAATTCCGCCGTGGATGGTGTTCACCAGCTTCTCGATCAGCCTGGTCTACCAGTTCTGGATCCACACCGAGCGGATCGGGACACTGCCGCGCCCGATCGAATTCCTGTTCAACACCCCGTCGCACCACCGGGTGCACCATGGCACCGACCCCGAGTACCTGGACCGCAACTACGGCGGCATCCTCATCATCTGGGACCGCTTGTTCGGAACCTTCCAGCCGGAACTCTTCCGGCCGCACTACGGGCTGACCAAACCGGTGAACAGCTTCAACATCTGGACTCTGGAGACCCACGAGTACGTCGCGATCGCCCGTGACGTGCGTTCGGCCAGACGGTGGCGCGACAGGCTCGGCTACATCTTCGGCCCGCCCGGTTGGACCCCCGCGCCGACCGCCCCGATTCAGCCGGCACCGGCTACGGCAAGCTAGACCGATGGAAGTCAGGGAGACCAAGCTGCCCGGCGTGGGCTTGCGCTACGAGTTCGAGAACCGGGACGGCGAACGGATCGCGGTCATCGCCCGCCGCGGCGGGGAGTTCGAGGTGTTCGTCTGCGCAGTGCCCGGCGACCCCGACAGCGCGCGGCGGGTGTTCAGGTTGACCGACCGGGAAGCCGACGCGATGGCCCAGATCCTCGGCGCGCCGCGCATGGTGGAGGGCTATGCGGATCTCACCAAGGAGGTCCCGGGGCTCAGCGCCGGCCAGGTCATGGTGAACCCGGGCTCGAGGTACGACGGGCGGCCGCTGGGCGACACCAAAGCCCGCACCCGCACCGGTGCATCGATCGTCGCCGTCGTGCGGGGGGAGCAGGTACTGGCCTCCCCGGGACCCGAGGAGATCCTGCAGGCGAGCGATGTGCTGGTCGTGATCGGCACCGATGAGGGCATCGAGGCAGTCCGACAGCTCGTCGATCAGGGCTGATTAGGTGGCAGTCTCGGCGCCCCTGCTTTTCGAGCTCGGGGCAATCCTCGTCGTGCTCACCGTTCTCGGCACGGTGGCCCGGCGCTACGGTCTCTCCCCGATACCGCTATACCTGCTGACCGGTCTGTTCCTCGGCACCGGCGGTGTCGCACCGGTGGCCTCGGCAGCTGAGTTCGTCCAGACCGGTGCGTCAATCGGGGTGGTGCTGCTGCTGCTCACCCTGGGCCTGGAGTTCTCGGTGGCGGAGTTCTCCGAATCGCTTCGCCGCCACCTGCCTTCGGCGGCGGTCGACCTCGTCCTCAATGCCGTGCCCGGGGCGGTGGCCGGCTGGTTGCTGGGGCTGGATGCGGTCGGCATCGTGGCGCTGGCCGGCATCACCTACATCTCCTCCTCGGGCGTGATCGCCCGACTGCTCGGTGACCTTGGGCGACTCGGCAACCGCGAGACCCCGGCGGTCCTGTCGGTGCTGGTTCTGGAGGACTTCGCCATGGCCGCCTATCTGCCGGTGCTGACCGTGCTGGCTTCCGGCGGCACCGCCCTGGAGGCGCTGCTGTGGACCGCAGTGGCACTCGGGGCGCTGGGCCTGGCGTTCCTGGTCTCGTTCCGATGGGGCCACCATGTCGGTCGAATCCTCGGGCATCCCGAGGACGAGCAGTTGATGCTGCGAATTCTGGGCCTGACCCTGATCGTGGCGGCCGTCGCCGAGCAACTGCACGCCTCGGCGGCGGTCGGCGCATTCCTGGTCGGGTTGACGTTGACCGGTCCGACGGCAGAACGCGCCCGCACCGTGCTCAGCCCACTCCGGGATCTGTTCGCGGCGGTGTTCTTCGTCGCGATCGGCTTGGCGGTGGCTCCCGCGGACCTGCTGCCGATGCTGCCGTTCGCCCTGGTGCTGGCCGCCGTCACCGCGGTCACCAAGATCATCACCGGCGCCTACGCCGCCCGCCGGGAGGGTGCGGCCCGGGCCGGTCAACAGCGTGCCGGTGCCGCGCTGATCGCCCGCGGTGAGTTCTCGCTGGTGATCATCGGACTGGTCGGCACGGGCGTCGGAACCCTCACCGCCGTCGCGACGCCCTACGTCTTCATCCTGGCGATCGCCGGACCGGTGCTGGCACGTTTCGCGAAGTGAACGCCTGGCACCATACGAGGCTATGAGCATTGTTTTCGATAGGCCCATCGATAAGGCTCTGGTCACCGAGGCGTTAGCGCCGGCCGTCTTCGGTTCGATGTGGCTGGACCCGGCCGTGTCGGGGGAGCGGCCGGACTATCCCCGACTGGCCGGCCCGCTGACCTGCGACCTGCTGGTGGTCGGTGGTGGATATACCGGTCTATGGGCGGCACTGCACGCCGCCGAACGCAACCCCGGCGCACAGATCGCCCTCATCGAGGGCCAGCGCGTGGGCTGGGCTGCCTCCGGGCGCAACGGCGGCTTCGTCGATGCCAGCCTGACCCACGGTGCGCACAACGGAAAGACCCGCTGGCCAGACGAATTCGACCAGCTAGAGCGGCTGGGCATGGAGAACCTCGACGGCATGCAGGCCGATGTCCAGAAGTACGGGATGAACGTGGACTGGGAACGAAACGGCATGCTGGCCGTAGCGACCGAGTCACACCAGGTGCAGTGGCTGCGTGACGCGGCCGACGATGGAGAAGGCGCATTCCTGGACGCCGAACAGGTTCAGGCCCAAGTGAATTCGCCGACCTATCAGGCCGGGCTGCTGTCGGCCGATTCCTGCGCTCTGGTCAACCCCGCCCGCCTGGTATTCGAACTGGCGCGGGTCTGCGCGGAGAAAGGCGTACGGATCCATGAGCACACCCCGGCGGAGGCGGTGAAGCGTCAACGCTCCAGAGTGGTGGTACAGACGCCGGACGGCAGCATCACCGCCCAGCGGGTCATCCTTGCCACCAACGTCTTTCCGAGTCTGCTGCGCCGCAACCGGCTGCACACCATTCCGGTATACGACTATGTGCTGGGCACTCAGCCGCTCACCGAAGACCAACTGGACCGAATCGGCTGGCGGGGCAGGCAAGGCATCTCCGACTCCGCCAACCAATTCCACTATTACCGGCTTTCGGTCGACAATCGGATTCTCTGGGGCGGCTACGACGCGGCGTACTACTACGGGCGTCGTGTCGATCCGGCCCGGGAAGACCGGCCCAAGTCGTTCCGGAAGATCGCTCGACACTTCTTCCTCACCTTCCCGCAACTAACCGACGTGCGCTTCGGTCATCGGTGGTCCGGACCAATCGACACCAATACCCGGTTCTGCGCGCACTGGGGGATGGCCGGGAAGGGCCGTATCGCTTACGTGAACGGTTTCACCGGACTGGGCGTCGGCGCCGCCCGGTTCGCCGCCGACGTCTGCCTCGACCTGCTCGACGGACAGCGCACCGAGCGGACCGAGCTGGAGATGGTCCGGAAGAAGCCGTTGCCGTTCCCGCCTGAGCCGCTGGCCAGCGCCGGTATTCAGGCCACCCGGTGGTCGCTGGACCGTGCCGATCACCACGGCGGTCGGCGGAACATACTGCTGCGAACCCTCGACCGGGCGGGGCTGGGCTTCGACTCATGAAGTTCCAGTAGGCTCGCGAACGCCCGCCTAGTAGAAGGCGGTATCTACAGGAGGAAATCAAGCGTGGGAGACACACTCACCGCAGGACAGAAGCTGGGGCGCGGCGCCTCGCTCACTTCTAGCAACGGCGCCTACACCCTGACTCTGCAGGACGACGGCAACCTCGTCCTGGCCGCCCGGGGGGAGGCCGTTTGGGCCACCGGGACCGACAACCAGGGCATCGACCGTGCCGAGGTGCAGACCGACGGCAACTTCGTGCTCTACGCCGGGGACACCCCGAAGTGGCACACCGACACCAAGGGCAAGAAGGACGTCAAGCTCGTCCTGCAGGACGACCGCAATGTCGTGCTGTACTCGGCCGACGGCGCAGCCTGGTCCTCGCGCACTGAGACCGATGCGCCGCCGCCGCCGGTCGTGGAAGAGGTCGAGGTCGTTGAGGTCGCACCGGTGGCCGTCGAGAAGAAGACCCACACCGTGGCAGCCGGCGACACTCTGTTCAACATCGCCAAGCAGTACCTCGGTGACGGCAACCGGTACATGGAGCTGGCCCAGGCCAACAACATCGCCAACCCGGATCACATCGAGGTCGGTCAGGTCATCACCATCCCCTGACCTGGTCATGGGCGGTCCTGATAACTAGTCGGTAACGATTAGCCCAACAGCCCGATACACACCTCGACACGCTATTGCGATTGCGTCAGTTGACGGATCGCCGACCGATCGGGGTGTATTGTGCCTGGTTTTCTGCGATCCGCCCCCATCGTCGCCGCGGCGGCCGGCGCAGTGCTCACCGCGCTGTCACCGGCCG
>CAZRFC010000194.1:0-8222 GCA_964598975.1 uncultured Mycobacterium sp.
GGCCGCGTGGCCCGCTTCGAGAAGCGCTACGGCAAGCGCGCCGGCAAGGCCGCAGAGGCCGCCGAGGCCGCAGACAAGTAGCCGCCCAACCGACGCCCGTCTGTCGCATCCGCGAGAGGTCGGGCGTCGGTTTTTGTTTGACGGGTCAATCCAGGCAGTGACCGCGAGAGGACGACGATGACGCAGAGCGCCCCCGCTGTTGCGATCGACGCCGTTCTCACCGAGCATGCCGACCTTGAGCGCCAACTGTCGGATCCCGAACTGCACGGTGACGCCGCCAATGCCCGCCGTGTCGGTAAGCGCTTCGCCCAACTCGCCCCGGTCGTGGCCACCTACCGCAAACTGGAGGCCGCCCGCGGGGACCTGGAGGCCGCCCGGGAACTGGCGGCCGACGATTCGTCGTTCGCCGATGAGGTCACCGAGTTGGAGGGCCGGGTCGCCGAACTCGACACCCAACTGACCGACATGCTGGCCCCGCGGGATCCGCACGACGCCGACGACATCGTGCTGGAGGTGAAGTCCGGTGAGGGCGGCGAGGAGTCGGCGCTGTTCGCCGCCGACCTGGCCCGGATGTACATCCGCTATGCCGAACGCCACGGCTGGACGGTCACGGTGCTCGATGAGACGTTCTCCGACCTGGGCGGCTATAAGGAGGCCACCATCGCCATCGCCAGCAAGGGCGATTCCGCCGACGGGGTGTGGTCGCGGATGAAATGGGAGGGTGGCGTGCACCGCGTGCAACGGGTTCCGGTCACCGAATCCCAGGGGCGCGTGCACACCTCGGCAGCGGGTGTCCTGGTCTACCCCGAACCCGACGAGGTCGAGCAGGTGCAGATCGACGAGTCCGATTTGCGCATCGACGTCTATCGCTCCTCCGGTAAGGGCGGCCAGGGCGTCAACACCACGGACTCCGCGGTGCGCATCACCCACCTGCCCACCGGCATCGTGGTCACCTGCCAGAACGAACGCTCGCAGTTGCAGAACAAGGCCCGTGCCATGCAGGTGCTCGCCGCCCGACTGCAGGCAGTCGCCGAGGAGCAGGCCCAGGCCGACGCCTCGGCGGATCGGGCCAGCCAGATCCGCACCGTCGACCGCTCGGAGCGAATCCGCACCTACAACTTCCCGGAGAACCGGATCGCCGATCACCGGATCAACTTCAAGGCGCACAACCTCGACCAGGTGCTCGACGGCGACATGGACGACCTGCTCGACGCGTTGGGCGCCGCGGACAAGCAGTCCCGGTTACAGCAGGCATGACGACAAGCGGGCGCCAGGCGATCGCAACCGCTGCGGCAACGCTCGCTGCGGCCGGAATCGACTCGGCGCGAACCGATGCCGAACTCCTCGCCGCCCATGTGGCCGGCACCGAACGGGGCCGACTGGCCCTGCTCGACCCGGTGGACCCCGGCTTCTTCCAACGGTTCGACGACGCCGTCGCGACGCGCGCCAAACGTGTTCCGCTGCAGCACATCACCGGCACCGCCGCATTCGGCCCGGTCGAGTTGCAGGTCGGGCCGGGGGTCTTCATACCGCGGCCGGAGACCGAGGCGATGCTCGAATGGGTTTTCGCGCAACGACTTCCGGCCTCACCGGTGATCGTCGATCTGTGTACCGGATCCGGGGCGCTGGCCGTGGCGTTGGCGACCGGAATCCCGGGTGCCTCGGTGATAGCCGTCGACAACGACTCGGCCGCTCTCGAGTACGCCCGCCGCAACACCGCCGCGACGGCGGTCCGGTTGGTGGCAGCCGACGTCACCGACGCCGGCTTGCTGCCCGATCTCGTCGGCTCCGTCGACCTGGTGGTCGCCAACCCTCCCTACATCCCCTGGGGTGTCGAGCTGGATCCTGAAGTGGCGCAGCACGATCCGCACCACGCACTGTTCGGCGGTCCCGACGGCATGGCGGTGATAACCCCCATCGTGCGACGCGCTGCGGACTGGCTCAAACCCGGTGGACTGCTGGCCGTCGAACACGACGACAGCACATCGCAGGCATGCGTGGACGTGATTCGGGCGGTGCCTGATCCCGCGTCGCTTGGCTCCTGCCCGCCGGCCCGCGCCTTCACCGAGGTGACCGCGCGGCGCGACCTGGTCGGCAGGCCGCGGTTCGTGACAGCAGGCAGGGTCCGGCCATGACTCAGACCTTCGATTGCCGGGACCCGCAGAACCGGGCCGATGCCATCTCCGCTGCGGCCGCCGCGCTCAAGAGCGGCCGACTGGTGGTCATGCCCACCGACACCGTGTACGGCATCGCCGCCGACGCTTTCGACAGCCAGGCGGTCGCCGCCCTGCTGTCCGCAAAGGGACGCGGCCGCGATATGCCGGTCGGTGTGCTCGTCGGGTCCTGGCACACCATCGAAGGACTGGTGTATTACGTGCCCGACGCTGCGCGGGAACTGATCCGCGCGTTCTGGCCCGGCGCGCTGAGCCTGGTGGTGCAACAGGCACCGTCACTGCGGTGGGACCTCGGCGACGCCCGCGGCACGGTTATGCTGCGGATGCCGTTGCACCCGGTGGCGCTGGAGTTGCTCCGTGAGACCGGGCCGCTGGCGGTGTCCAGCGCCAACGTCTCCGGGCAGCCGCCCGCCACCACCGGTCAGGAGGCCCAGCATCAGCTCGGCGGTCTCGTCGACGTCTACCTCGACAGCGGGCCGTCCGAGCAGCAAGCCGCCTCCACCATCGTCGACCTGACCGGTGCGTCGCCGCGCGTTCTGCGGGAGGGCCCGGTCAGCGTCGCGGCCGTCGCCGAGGTTCTCGGTGTGGATGCCGCCGCACTGACCGCCCCGGCTCCGACCGCGGGGGAGTAGCGGGATGGGGGATGTGCTCTACCTGGCCCTCTCCGACCGGGGTGCCGGTGTTCCGCTGCGTGAGCTGGCCCTGGTCGGATTGACCGCGGCGGCAGTCACCTATTTCGCCACCGGCGGCGTCCGGGTGCTGGCCACCCGACTCGGCGCGGTCGCCTACCCCAGAGCGCGTGACGTCCATCTACAGCCGACGCCCCGGATGGGCGGGCTGGCCATGTACCTCGGCGTTATCACCGCGGTGTTCCTGGCATCCCAGCTTCCGGCGCTGACCCGCGGTTTCGTCTACACCTCCGGGATTCCCGCCGTCGTCATCGCCGGCGGACTGATCATGGGAATCGGTCTGATCGACGACCGGTGGGGGCTGGACGCGCTCACCAAATTCGCCGGCCAGATCACCGCGGCCAGCGTGCTGGTGACCATGGGGGTGGCCTGGAGCGTGCTCTACATCCCCTTCGGCGGGGTCGGCACGATCGTGCTGGATCAAGCCTCCTCCATCCTGCTGACCCTGGCGCTGACGGTGGCGATCGTCAACGCGATGAACTTCGTCGACGGACTCGACGGGCTTGCCGCCGGACTGGGACTGATCACCGCGATGGCGATCTGCATCTATTCCGTCGGGCTGCTCCGCGACCACGGCGGTGACGTGCTGTTCTACCCACCGGCGGTCATCTCGGTGGTGCTGGCGGGAGCCTGCCTGGGTTTCCTGCCGCACAACTTCCACCCCGCGCGCATCGTCATGGGTGACTCGGGTTCGATGCGGATCGGGTTGATGCTGGCGGCCGCCTCCACGACGGCGGCCGGCCCGATTTCGCAGAGTGCCTACGGCGCCCGTGACGTCTTCGCCCTGCTCTCGCCGTTTCTGTTGGTGGTCGCCGTGGTGTTGGTGCCCGCGCTGGACATGCTGCTGGCCATCGTCCGGCGCACCCGTGCCGGACGCAGCCCGTTCAGCCCGGACAAGATGCATCTGCATCACCGGTTGCTGCAGATCGGCCATTCGCACCGCCGCGCGGTCCTACTGATCTACCTGTGGGTTGGGGTCGTGGCACTGGGCGCGGCGAGCACCATCTTCGTCGACCCCCGCTACACCGGCGCGGTGATGCTGGCGGCGATCGCCGTGGCGATCGTGGTGACCGTCATCCCGTTGATCCGGGGTCAGAACATGCCCGACGACGACGAGCTGACGGCGCTGTACGACAGCCTTTACGACGGCAAGTAGTAGGCCGAATTTGCCCTCTAACCACTGTGGTACCGTGCCGTTGCAACGCCCGTTCGGGCCCTGTTGCAAGACAGATAGCCACAGAACGACACGAATGTGGGTGGACGTGTGACGACGCCAGCGCCGGATGCGCCGTTGGTGTTCCCATCCGTGGTGTTCCGCCCCGTCCGCCTGCTCATCATGTGCGCCGCGGTGACGGCAGTGGTGATCGCGTTCTCGGCCTGGGCCGGTCATGTCATGTTCGGGGTTTTCTTCGGCATCGGTCTGGGCTTGGGCCTGCTCAACGCGCTGCTGGTGCAGCGATCGGTCGCCTCGATCACCGCCGATGCCCACCCGCTCAAACACAAGATGGCGCTGAACTCGGCTACCCGGCTTCTGGTGATCACCGCCGTCGGACTGACCATCGCGTGGATCTTCCGGCCGCTGGGCCTCGGCGTCGTCTTCGGGCTGGCGCTGTTCCAGGTCATCCTCGTTGTGAGCACCGCCCTTCCGGTGTGGAAGAAGCTTCGCACCGGTGAGCCGGACGACGAACACCTCTCCGACCTGTCGGAAAACAGGGCGTCTCCGACGGATTCTTACCCTTCTTCTTCTAATCCCGCCTCAACAGCCGACAACATGTTCAAGGATTGAGCACCATGACCGAACAGATCCTCGCCGAGGGTGCGATCGAGGTCGGCCACCACACCACGGCCACGTGGTTGGGCATGACCGTCAACACCGACACAGTGCTGGCCACCGCCATCGCCGCGGTCATCACCCTGGCCCTGGCGTTCTTCCTACGGGCCAAGGTGACCTCGACCGGCGTCCCCAACGGCGTCCAGTTGTTCTGGGAGGCGATCACCGTCCAGATGCGCGGCCAGATCGAATCGGCCATCGGCATGAAGATCGCACCGTTCGTGCTGCCCCTGGCGGTCACCCTGTTCGTGTTCATCCTGATCGCCAACTGGATCTCGGTGCTGCCGGTGCAGTACAAGACGGCCGACGGCGCCACCCACGAACTGCTCAAACCGCCCGCCTCGGACATCAACTTCGTGCTCGCGCTCGCGTTGTTCGTCTTCCTCTGCTACCACGCCGCCGGCATCTGGCGGCGCGGCATCATCGGCCACCCGGTCAAGCTGCTCAAGGGCCACGTCGCGTTCCTCGCGCCGATCAACCTGGTCGAGGAGATTGCCAAGCCGATCTCGCTGTCCCTCCGACTTTTCGGCAACATCTTCGCCGGCGGCATCATGGTGGCGCTGATCGCGTTGTTCCCGCCTTACATCATGTGGGCACCCAACGCGATCTGGAAGACCTTCGACCTGTTCGTGGGCCTGATCCAGGCGTTTATCTTCTCGTTGTTGACGATTCTGTACTTCAGCCAGTCCATGGAACTGGATGAGGAGCACCACTAGCACTTCCCGAAAGTTTTTCGACCCCCAGAACTTCAAACCCCAAGAACCACCCACACACTGGTAGGGCCCCTACCAGCAATCAAGGAGGAATAAGTAATGGCAGACCCACAAATCGTCGCCGGCGCCCTGATCGGCGGCGGGCTCATCCTGGGCGGTGGCGCTATCGGCGCAGGTATCGGCGACGGCATCGCCGGTAACGCGCTGATCTCCGGCATCGCCCGTCAGCCTGAGGCGCAGGGCCGCCTGTTCACCCCGTTCTTCATCACCGTCGGTCTGGTGGAGGCGGCGTACTTCATCAACCTCGCGTTCATGGCGCTGTTCGTCTTCGCCACGCCCGGCGCTTCCTAGTCGGCCATGGGCGACCTGAGCGTCACCGTGTTGGCGGCTGAGGAGGGTGGCGGTACCCAGAACTTCCTCATCCCCAACGGCACCTTCTTCTTCGTGCTGGCCATCTTCTTGATCGTGCTGGGCGTGATCGGCAAGTTCGTCGTCCCGCCGATTCAGAAGGTGTTGGGTGAGCGCGAGCAGATGGCTGCCCAGATCACCGAGGACAACCGCCGGGCCGCGGCCCAGGAGGCTGCCGCGGAAGCCGACTACAACAAGGAATTGGCGACCGCCCGCTCCGAGGCGGCCGGCATCCGCGACGCCGCCCGGTCGGAAGGTCGGCAGGTCGTCGACGACATGCGGGCCCGGGCCAACGACGAAGTCGCCGGCACACTGCAGGAGGCCAATGACGACCTCAAGTTGCAGAGCGACTCCATCGCGCCGACGCTGAACGCATCGGTGGAGACCCTCTCCGCGACTTTGGCCGGAAGGGTCCTCGGTGTCGAGCCGTCGGGCAGTTCCTCGTCCGCCACATCGTCGTCGTACACCACGGTTTCGGAAGGCTGAGGCAGAAGTTGTCAACCTTTATCGGGCAGCTGATTGGCTTCGCGGTCATCGTCTGGATCATCAGTAAGTACGTGGTACCGCCGGTGCGCAAACTGATGGCCAACCAGCAAGAGGCCGTGCGCACTCAGTTGGAGGAGAGCGCCAAGGCCAAGGCCCGCCTTGCTGCCGCCGATCAGTACCACGCCAAGCGGGTCGATGAGGGCCGGGCCGAGGCCAGGCACATCGTCGATGAGGCCCGCACGGATTCGGTACGGATCGCCGAGCAGTTGCACGTCCAGGCCGGCGTCGAAGCCGAGCGGATCAAAGTCCAAGGTGGACAGCAGATTTCCCTGCTGCGTGCCCAGCTCATCCGTCAACTTCGCGGGGACCTCGGCGGTGAGTCGGTTCGCCGGGCCACCGAACTGGTCAAGGCGCATGTTGCCGACCCGCAGAACCAGTCGGCGACCGTCGACCGGTTCCTCGACGAGTTGGAGTCCATGGCACCGGCGGCGTTCGCGCCAGAGGTGTCCTCCTCCGGCCTGCGCTCGGCCAGTCGCGAGGCACAGGCGGCCGTGGTGGCGCGGTTCGATGCACTATCCGGCTCGCTGAGCACCGGTGACCTCGCCACGCTCTCCGACGAGCTGGTTGCGGTGGACGGTCTGCTGGAGCGGGAGCCGATCCTGGCTCGCCACCTCGCCGACGCCACCGGGCAGGCAGAGGCGAAAAAGCAGCTGCTGCAGCGGATCCTCGGGGGTCAGGTCGGCACGACGACTCTTGACCTGCTCGATACCGCGGCTTCGGTCCGGTGGTCCAAGACCAGCGATTTCGCGGGTGCTCTGGCGCACGTCGCCCGGCTCAGCCTGCTGGCGAAGGCCGAGCGCGAGGGGCAGGCCGACGAGGTTGCCGAGCAGTTGTTCCGGTTCGGCCGGATCCTCGACTCGCAGCCCCAGCTGACCACGCTGCTGAGCGACTACTCGACGCCGTCCGCTAGCCGGGTTGCCCTGCTGCGCGGGGTGTTGGACCGCGCCAGCGGCACCAACCAGACCGCTGCCGCGTTGCTCACGCACACCGTCGAACTGCTGCACGGTGAGCGTGCCGACGAAGCGGTGCACGAGTTGGCCGAGTTGGCCGTCGCCCGCAGGGGCGAGATCGTCGCGCAGGTCAATGCCGCGGCGGACCTGAGCGACAGCCAACGGCGCCGCCTCACCGAGGTGCTGGCCCGGATCTACCACAACCCGGTGTCGGTGCAAATCAACGTCGATCCCAGTCTGCTCGGCGGGCTGGCGGTCTCCGTCGGCGACGAGGTCATCGACGGAACGCTGTCCTCCCGACTGGAGGCGGCAGCGACGAAGCTGCCCGACTAGCACTACCCAAGACGCTGGACTTACCCCGAAGACCTAAAGGCAGGAAGACGAAAAGCCATGGCAGAGTTGACAATCTCCGCGAACGACATCCAGGGCGCGATCGAGAGCTACGTATCGAGCTTCGAGGCGGGCACCGGTCGTGAGGAGGTCGGTACCGTCATCGACACCGGTGACGGCATCGCGCACGTCGAGGGCCTGCCCTCGGTGATGACCCAGGAACTGCTGGAGCTCGCCGGCGGCGTGCTCGGGGTGGCCCTGAACCTCGACGAACACAGCATCGGCGCCGTCATCCTCGGTGATTTCGAGAAGATCGAGCAGGGCCAGCAGGTCAAGCGGACCGGCGAGGTGCTCTCGGTTCCGGTCGGTGACGCGTTTCTCGGCCGTGTCGTGAACCCACTCGGCGAGCCGATCGACGGCCGTGGCGAGATCGTGGCGGAGACGCGGCGAGCGCTGGAGTTGCAGGCGCCTTCGGTGGTGCAGCGTCAGAGCGTCAGCGAGCCGCTGCAGACCGGTATCAAGGCCATCGACGCCATGACCCCGATCGGCCGCGGCCAGCGTCAGCTGATCATCGGCGACCG
>CAZRFC010000195.1:0-8193 GCA_964598975.1 uncultured Mycobacterium sp.
TGCCGCCCCGGGCCGCAACTACTACACCGACGTCGCCGACCACGCCCCGTCCGACACCGTGCTGATGACGTTGGGCTGCAACAAGTACCGGTTCAACGACCACGACTTCGGCGATATCGGCGGGATCCCGCGTCTGCTCGACGTCGGCCAGTGCAATGACAGCTACTCGGCCATCCAGATCGCGCTGGCGTTGGCCAATGCGTTCGACTGCGGCGTCAACGACCTGCCGCTGAGCATGTTCGTCTCCTGGTTCGAGCAGAAGGCCGCCGCGGTGCTGCTGACCCTGCTGTCGCTGGGCATCCGCAACATCCGTCTCGGCCCGACCCTGCCGGCGTTCCTCACCCCGGCGGTGGTCGACATCCTGGTCGAGAAGTTCGCGCTCAAGCCGATCGGCGATCCGGCCGAGGATCTGGCCGCCGCCATGGCGGGGGCCTGATGGAGGCGGTTGAGACGACCACCGACGTGGGTTACGACGTCACCCTGGTGACTGCCGACGGGCAGGAGCAGACCCTGCGCTGCGACTCCTCCACGACGGTGCTGGAAGCCGCCGAGGACGCCGGGATGATGCTCAAGGCGTCCTGCGAATCCGGTGGCTGCGGTGCCTGCTCGGCGGTCCTGCGGGATGGCCGGGTCGAGATGGGGGACCATGACCCCAACGTCATCGAGGTGCCGGAGGCGCAGGGTGGAATCCTGTTGTGCCGCAGCTTCCCCCGCGAGGACTGCCGCATCGAACTGCCCTACGACGAGAACAAGATCGTGCACGGGCCGCCGGTGCGTCGCGACGCCGAGATCACCGGGCTGGACCGGGTGGCCGACGGCGTGATGCGGCTGACGCTGACCCTGCGGCCGGCCGAGGACGGGTCGTCGTCGGCGGACTTCGAGTCGGGCCAGTTCGTCAAGATCCTGGTACCCGGAGACTTCGACAAAGAGGTGCGGCGCGCCTACTCGCCGGCCAATGTGGCCAACTGGGACGGGCAGTTGGAGTTCTACATCCGGCTGCTGCCCGGTGGCGCCATGTCGGACTACCTGGACCAGCGGGCCGCCATCGGTGACGTGCTCACCGTCTCCAGTGCCGATGGCGAATTCGGTCTTGCCGAGAACGGACTTCGGCCGCGGTGGTTCCTGGCCGGCGGAACCGGACTCTCGCCGCTGCTGTCGATGCTGCGCAAGATGGCCGAGTTCGGCGAAATGCAACCGGCCCGGCTGTTCTTCGGCGTCACCCGGCACGGTGAGGTGTTCGCCCAGGACGAGATCGCCGCGCTGACCGACGTCCTGCCGGACTTCGAGGCCCACACCATGGTGTGGAACCCCGACCCGGCGTGGGCCGGGGCGGTGGGCAATCCCGTGGAACTGGCGGCGGCCGAGATCGCGATGATGGAGGAAATGCCGGACGTCTACCTGTGCGGCCCGCCGCCGATGATGGACGCCGCCTTCGCCGCGCTGACCGCCGCCGGGGTGCCGGAGGACCAGATCCACGCCGAACGGTTCGGCGTCTGCGCCGGCCGGTGCGCCCTCTGCGCCCCCTGCGTCCCCCCGCGCGCAGACACAAAATCGCACCGACACGCCGTGTTCGGTGCGATTTTGTGTCTGCTCGCGGGTGGGGGTACCTAACCTTCCCCTATGCGAACCCGCCGTCGGCCCCAGCTGGTTTGGTGGAAGCGCGGGCTGGTGGCCGGGTTCAGTGGCACCGCGGCGATGGCCGTCTGGTACCACGCCGAACGCACCCTGCGTCGTGGTCGCTACACCGGGGTGACGGCACTGGCCGACGGAACCCCGGTGGAAGGGCTGTGGTCGCACGAGGGCCTGGACTATGACGACAGCGTGGTTCCCGGGCAGATCGTGGCCAAATTGCTGCGGCTTCCCACGCCGTCCGATCGCGAGGCCGGGGCGATCACCCTGGCATTGCGGTGGTCGTACGGGTCGGCGTTCGGGATAGCTCATGTTCTGCTGCGCAACAGGATTCGCGAGCCCTATGCCAGCCTGTTGTTCGGATCGGCATTGATGACCGTCACATCGGTGGGCTTCCCGGTACTTGGCGGCACCCCGCCGCCCTGGAAGTGGCCGGCGGACGTGCTGGTCAGCGCCGGCGGCAGCCACGCCCTCTATATTGTGACGGCCTCGGTCATGGATAACGTGCTGCGCTGACGTGACCGAACCGCCGCCCGTACCGCCCGCCGCCGAGACCGTCACCTACCAGTTCCACGACTCTTCGGTACCGCCCCCGTACCACCGCAGCTTCATGCTGACCTTCGACAGCGAGCGGGCCCGCATCGTCGTCGACAGCTACGGCACGGTCGTCGCGGACCGCACCGCCCCGATGACCTCCGCACTCTGGCGGCAGGTGTCGGATTCGATTCCCCGAGACATCGTCGTCGAGGAATCGGCCCAGGGATGCACCGGCGGGACCGGGTTCTCGGTGTCGGTCGCCGACGGCGGCGTGGTGAGCTTCACCCTCGCCGGCTCGGAGTGCGGCGGGGCGAACTCGCTGGCCGCCCAGCGATTGGCCGACTGGGTTGCCCCGGTGCGCGAACTGTTCCCGCCGATGAATCAGCTGGCCCCGGAAGGCTGATCTGCGCCCCGTAGCATGGCGGCTCATGACCCGCCGCCAGCTCAGCGCGCTGTCTGTGCTGTGCCTGGCGGTGTTCATGGTCGCCGTCGACGGCACGGTGGTCTCGGTCGCGGTTCCGGCCATCACCGAGCAGTTGCGTCCCAGCTACAACGAGGTGCTGTGGATCGGCGACATCTACTCGTTCGTGCTCGCCGGGCTGCTGATCACCATGGGCAACCTCGGTGACCGGGTCGGACGAAAACGACTGCTGCTGATCTCCGCCCTGGCGTTCGGGGCGGCCTCGGCGGCGGCGGCGATGGCCCCCACGGCAGGCTTGCTGATCTTCGCGCGGGTGGTGCAGGGCCTCGCCGGGGCCGGTCTGATGCCGTCCACGTTGGCGCTGTTGCGCACCGTTTTCACCGAGGACCGGCTGCGGATGCGGGCAGTGGGAATCTGGAGTGCCAGCGGTGCCGCCGGTGCGGCGCTGGGACCGACGGTGGCCGGGGTGCTGCTGGAGCACTTCTATTGGGGTTCCGTGCTTTTGGTGAACCTGCCGGTGGTGGCGCTGATCATCGCGGTCGGCGCCTGGGCGCTGCCGGAGGCCCGCAGCGGAGAGAAGCATCCGCTCGACCTGCTGTCGGTGGCCTACTCGACGGTCGGCATCCTGGGCGTGGTGTACGGCATCACCGAGCTGGCACACGCCGGGCTCGGATTTTGGCCCGCCTACGTGGCGCTGGTGCTCGGCGGACTGCTGCTGTGGGTGTTCCTGCGCCGGCAGCGCCGCCTGCCGGTGCCACTGCTGGACCTGGAGTTGTTCAGCCAGACCCGATTCAGCGCCGCCATCGTCGCCCAGTTGATCATCGTGTTCGCCAACATCGGCGCACTGTTCTTCCTGCCCATCTTCCTGCGCCAGGTCGGCGACTTCTCGGCACTGCAGTCTGGGCTGGCCACCCTGCCGGAGTCGATCGTGAGCCTGGTGACCGCCGCCTACACCGCCCGGCTGATCGGCCGGTGGGGGCACCGGAAGATTCTGCTGCTGGGCTTGTCGGTGGGTGCGGCGGGTCTTGTCCTGCTCGGCCTGACCCTCCCGGTGTCGTACGTCGCGATGGTGATTCCGCTGATGCTGCTGGGCTTCTCGTTCGGCTCGGTGGTGACCGTCGCCTCCGACCTTGTGCTCACCAGCGCCAGCGCGGACCGGGTGGGGGCTGCCACCGGCATCTCCGAGACCGCTTTCGAACTGGGCACCGCACTGGGCATCGCCCTGACCGGCAGTACGGTTTCGGTGATCTACATCCTGGTCAGCGGTGGATCGGCGAACTTCAGCGAGTCGGTGGACGCACGTGCCTTCACCCTCAGCCTGGGTGCCAACTGCGTCATCGTCGGAGTGCTGCTGGCGGTGACCACCGCTGTCATCGCCCGCGCGTTGCGCAGTCGGGCGGCAGTCGCCGCCCGGTGACCTCGTTCACCATTCCCGCCGCGGTCCGCGCGATGGCGCAGCGCGGACCAGGGTGGGACGGCTGGGTGCGGAGCCTGCCGAACACCGCGCGCCGACTGGCAGAGCAGTGGGATTTGAGGCCGGACGGCGCGGCCTTGGGCGGGAACTGCTCGCTGGTGTTGCCGGTCCGCACCGCCGGCGGCGCCGCCGCGATGCTCAAGATCGGTTTCCCCGAAGAGGACTCCGCCGAGGAGCATCTGGCTCTGAGGCGCTGGGGCGGGGCGGGCGCGGTGCGTCTGCTTCGCGCCGACCCGCACCAGCGGGCGCTGCTGATCGAACGGCTGCAAACCGGCGACCTTTCGGTCCTGCCCGACCAGGCTGCGTGCGAGATCGTGGCCGGCCTCTACCAAAAGTTGCACGTCCCGGCTTTGCCGTCGCTGCGGACTCTGTCGTCGTTCATCGACCGGCAGACCGCGGAATTGGCGAATCTTCCTCGCAGCGCCCCAATTCCGCGCCGCCTCGTGGAGCAGGCCACCGCCCTGGGCGCCGAACTGGCGGCCGACCGCACGGTACCTGCCCGGGTACTGCACACCGACCTGCACTACGGCAATGTGCTGGCCGCAGAGCGAGAACCGTGGCTGGCGATCGACCCCAAACCCCTTAACGGCGACCCGTACTACGAGATCGCGCCACTGCTGTGGAACCGGTGGGAGGAGATCGCGCCCGATATACGCGATGGGGTGCGTCGGCGGTTCTGGTCGGTGGTGGACGCCGCCGGTTTCGACGAGGACCGGGAGCGAGCCTGGGTGATCGTCCGGATGGTGCACAACGCCATGTGGGCGGTGCAGGATGGGCTCCGACCCGACTCCTCCTGGTTGACGACGTGCATCGCCGTCGCCAAGGCGGTGCAGGATTGACCGGCCTGTTCTATCGTTCTCCCGTCTGATGGCCTGAAACGGAGGGGAAACGAGGCAACGTGGGCTCACGACTGCGCGCCGTCGTCGCCGTGCTGATGATCGTCGCCGCGTTCGCCGGTCTGCCGATGGCCGGGTTGGCGGTCGCCGCCCCCCGAACCGTCACCGTGGCCACCCGTGACCTGACGCCGTTCGTCATCACCAACGTCAACGGCAAAACCGGTTTCACGGTGGAACTGTGGGAGGAGATCGCCGAGCGGCAGGGCTGGGCCACCCAGTTCGTCGACGCCGAAAACGTTGCGGCTCAACTGAAGGACGTCGCCGAGGGTCGGGCCGACATCGGTGCGGCAGCGATCTCGATCACCGCCGAACGGCGGCAGGAATTCGACTTCTCCCAGCCGATTTTCAACGGCGGCCTGCAGATCATGGTCCGTCACCAGGTGGCCACGCCGTCTCAGCCCGGTCTGGTGAACTTCCTGCCACTGCTGTTCTCCAAGGCGATGGGCGTGTGGTTGCTCGCGGGTCTGATCCTGTCGGTGATCCCGGCGCATATCTTCTGGCTGATCGAGCGACGCAGGCGCGACGATCCCGACCCCGAAGGCGGCGACGACTCGTCGATAGCGCGGTCCTACTTCCCGGGCATCTTCCAGGCGTTCGCGTGGTCAATCGGCTTCCTGGGCTTCATTCCCGACACCTTCCCGCATCGGGCGCTGGGCCGGGCGTTGGGAATCCTGTGGGGATTCATCGCGATCATTTTCGTCGCGTACTTCACCGCGACCCTGACCACGAACCTGACCGTCAACACCTATGCGGGCCAGATCACCGGCCCTGCGGATTTGCCCGGTAAAAAGGTGGCGACGGTGGCCGGGACCACCTCCGAACGTCACCTGCAGGACATGGGAATCCCGGCGACGGGTCTGAAGACGATCGAGGACTGCTATCGGGCCCTGCGGGACGGCAGCTATGACGCGGTGGTGTTCGACTCCCCGGTGCTGCGCTACTACGCCTCCGGCGACGGCGCCGGCGCGGTGGAACTTGCGGGCCCGGTGTTCCGTGCGGAGGACTACGGCTTCGCCTTCCGGCAGAACAGCGACCTGCGGCAGAAGGTGGATCAGACGCTGCTCGAGATACGCCAGGACGGTACCTACGAGTTGATCAAGCGCAAATGGTTCGGCGGGGAGGAAATCCGGACCGAGGGCGAGCCGGGTTGAGCATGAGCAGGAGACGGGGTTTGGCCGGGATGGGACGCTGGCGCGGCTTCATCGGTGTCTTGATGGTCCTTGCCGGTTTCGGAGGTCTGCCGCTTGCCGTACCGGCCGCCGCACAGCCGCGGGAGGTGTCCGTCACCGTCCGCGCGGTGGCGCCGTTCGTCATGACCCAGGACAACAAACTGACCGGCTTCACCATCGAGTTGTGGGAGGAGATCGCCAAGCGTCAGCAGTGGACGACCACCTATGTTGACGCCGAAAACGTTGCAGCCCAGCTGAAGAACGTCCAGGAGCGCCGCGCGGAGGTGGCGGCCGGCGCCGTCTCGATCACCGGCGAGCGGATGAAGTCGTTCGACTTCTCCCAGCCGATCCTGGCAGGCGGCCTGCAGATCCTGGTGCCCAAGAGTTCGACGGCTGCGACAGAGCCGACGATCGGCAACTTCCTGCCCATACTGTTTTCCAAGACCATGCTGTTCTGGTTGTTGGGCGGCCTGGCACTGGCCCTCGTTCCCGCCCACATCACCTGGCTGGCCGAACGCCGGCATCCGGACTCCATGGTGTCGAAGTCCTACGTTCCCGGCGTCTTCCAGGCTTTCATCTACTCCGGTGAAACGCTCACAGCCACCCAGGAAGACGCTCCGCGGCACTGGTTCTCCCGAGGTTTCACGTTCCTGTGGGGGTTCGTCGCCATCGTCTTCGTGTCCTTCTTCACCGCAACCTTGACGACGACGCTGACCGTCGAATCTTTCGAGGCGCAGATCAAAGGGCCGCAGGATCTGTTCGACAAGAAGGTTGCCACGGTGACCGGAACCACGTCGGCGAAATATCTGGAGGGCGCCGGGGTGACGGCAGTCGGTCTACCCACCATCGAAGACTGCTATCGGGTACTGGAGGACGGCGAGGTGGCCGCCGTGGTCTTCGACTCACCGGTGCTGCGCTACTACGCGACCCACGATGGGGCGGAGGTGGCCGAGTTGGCCGGTGCGGTCTTCCAAACCGAGGACTATGGACTGGCGTTCGCCCAGAACAGTCCGCTGCGCCAACCGGTCGACGAGGCTTTGCTTGCGATGCGCCAGGACGGCACCTACGACGAGATCAGGTCGAAATATTTCGGCGATCCGGGCGAGGACGACGCGGGCTAGACACCGTGAAGCCCGGCCGGACAGCGGTCCGGCCGGGCAGCGGGTGGGCTAACGGACTACGGGTAGCAGGGCGCAGCGCCCGGCGTGTAGTACGGCAGGCCTGCGGGGGAGATGCACGGCGCCTCGCCGGGGAAGGCGGGATAGATCGAGAACGGGTAGGCCTCGGGGAATCCGTAGCGGGCCCAGTCGCCGGCGCCGGCCACCGCCGCCCCCGCCACCGCCGCATCCGTGCCGACCACGGCGGCGTCGACCCCGAGCCCGACCAGCCCTGGACCGCAGTCGGAAACCGCGACGTGGCGGCCACCGACCTCGCCGCAGATCTCAGCCTGTGCGACCGGGGCCATGGTCGCCGGAACCGATGCCATGGCCAGCGCAGAGAACAGCGTGGCCGTCATTTTCTTCGTCATGACGCCATTATCGCGACTCGGGGCGACCTGTGTTACGTCTGGGCGCAAAACGGCCCCCGGGATCACGGAGGGTTTACCCGGGGGCCGATTCGCGGAATTCGGACTACTTCTTGGTGATGGTCTCGCTGAAGTTGCCCTTGCCGTCGTTCAGCCAGGTGATGGTGCCGTTCTGGAACTCGCCGATCCAGCCGCCGCCTGCCTTCTTGTATCCGCCGCCGGTCTCGGTCTCGTCAGCGGTCGGCCAGCCCAGCGCGCCGGCCGGGCCGCCCTGGTCGTTCATGTACCGCTGCAGGATCTCGCCCTGCACGACGTACGAACCGGCGGGGGAGGAGAAGATGGTCCCCTTCTCGAACGGGGTCACAGTGCCGTCGCCGACCTTCTCCGACATCCCGGTCGGGATGCCGAGTGCGCTGGCGCCGCCAAGGCGGGTATATGCATCGGCGGTCGGTGTGTCGAGGGACACGTCGCCGACGCCCGGAACGTTCATCGTGGTGGCGGCGTCGATAGCGGAGGACCAACGGCCGTTTTCCAGCTCTTTG
>CAZRFC010000196.1:0-3223 GCA_964598975.1 uncultured Mycobacterium sp.
GCCTTGAACGCGGCCGCGGCGCGCGACGGGCCGCTCTGCTTCCGGGCGATCCGGAACTTCCCCTCGACGAGGAAGCTCCCGAACTCGATCCTGCAGTCCTCGTCGGCCGGCTCGAGCTCGTAGACCTTCGCGGTGGTCTTCCCGGTGGTGAAGACCGCGACACGCTGGAAGCTCGGGACGACGGCCTCGGTGAGCCGGCCCTCGTTCTCGAGGCGGCGCTTCTCGAGCACCTCGATGTTTGGGGCCTTCACCTTCATCGAGTGCCCGGGCTCGTTGCCCATCCGCACGCGGAGCACGCTCAGGTCGCCCCGCACCGTCGAGGTTCCCCGGGCCGTCCCCGAGAGCTCGACCCGCGTCGGCTCGGGCCCCCGCCGCTTCACGCGCCCACGGTAGGTCGCGACCGACGCGGGGTCGATGGAGTGCGCGCCGCGGACCTTCGCCGCGACGAGGTCGCCGCGGCGGACGGCCTGCCGGACGGCGGACTCGCTCATCTCGAGCTGCTCGGCGACCTCGGTCACCGAGAGGCCCTGCACGACCTCCCCGGTGCGCTCGGCGTGCTCCATCTGGAGCCGCTTCGCGAAGAGGAGGTCGTGCATCACGTGGTAGACGGGGTTCGCGAAGACCTCGCGGGTCACCGCGCCGCGCCCGGGCATGACGCTCGAGTCGAGCAGAGGGTTGTCCTTCGAGTAGACGAGCTCGACGAGCTCGCCCTCGCTCACGCGCGGGTCGTGCGCGGCGTCGATCACGCGCGCGAGGTACCGCGCGACGTCGTCGGCCGGCGGCGCGTACTCGATCACCTCGCCGGCCGTCGTGGTGTAGCGCTCCATCTTCGTGGTCATGGTCGTGGTCCTCGTTGAAAGGGAGCGGGGGCCCGGCCCTCCGACCGGGCCCCCGCGCGGGCTCCTAGATGATCTCGGCCACCCCCAGGTACCTCACGGTCACCGCCAGCTGCCGGTAGTGGCTCTTCGCGAAGTCGAGGACCTCGTGAAGCGCCTCCGAGCGCTGGAGCACCCCGACGACCAGGACCATGTAGAGGACCGTGTCGTCGCGGTAGGTGACTCCGCCGTCCACCCATCCGCCGGAAGCGGTGCCCGGCAGGCGGGTGAAGCCGCCGAAGCGGTCCAGGAGGACGGCTTCGAAGGCCCGGTGGTGGGCCGGAGAGAAGGTGTCCCCCTCGTTGCTGACGAGGGGGATCAGGATCGTGGTTTCGATCATTCCGGATTCCGTTTGAAAGGAGCCCCCGGGTTCCGCCGGGCCGGTCTGTCAGCTCCCGCCGACTCCATGAAGTTAGCCACTATACTTCCGAGGTCAACACCACGTCGGAAGAAAACCAAAAGAAAGAGGCCCCTCAACTTCTGGGGCGGACCGCCGTTGATCTGGGCGAGGAGCAGTTCACGTGTCCGACGACTCCAACAAGCAACGCACCGGCGGATCGGCCGCCACCGACGCCGACGCCCCGCCTCGCGAGACGAGGGCGTCGAGCGACAACCTGGCGTGGGTCGCCATCGCCCTCGCGCGCGCGGAGTGCGAGTCGCTCTGGTTACAGGAGCACTCCACGGGGGTCCCGCGCGGGAAGCCGCCGACGTAGGCTCCCCCCACGGGCAGACCCCCGGGGTGGCGAACCCCCCTCCCGACCTGTCCGAGAGCGCCGCGCGGGACCCACCGCGCGGCGTTCGCCTCGAAGGGGGCGCCGGTGAGCCGGGTGCTGGTCGTTGATGACGAACCGCCGATCCGAGCGATCCTCGGCCGGCTGCTGAAGCGACGGGGCTTCGATTTCCGGGACGCGGGCACCCTGGCCGAGGCCACCGCGTGGCTCCGGACGTGGTCCCCCAAGGTCGTCATCCTCGACCCGGGCCTCGGGCCGGAAGACGGCCTCGAGCTTCTCCCGCGCTACGCGCGCCCCCGGCGATCATCGTGTGCAGCGGCGCGATGCTCGAGCACCCGCCCGCCGGCGCGGCCGCGGTCATCAACAAGCCCTTCGACTTCGGTGGGCTGCTCGACCTCGTGGCCGAGCTCGGCGGCGAGCCGAGGCTCCCGTAGCGGAGGGGCGTCGGCCCCTACCAGCTCTCGACCCCGCGGACCGGACCGCGTCCTCGGCCCCCTGTGCTGCAGCGAGCGCAGCCCGTCCCTCTTCGGTGATCCGGTAGCGCGGTGGGCGCTCGCGGCCGGGCGCCGTCCAGGCCGGTCGGCGCCGGTAGACGGGCGCGGGGATCACCGCGAGGAGCTTGGCCTCGGCGAGGGCGCGGTGCGCGGGGGTCGGCTCCAAGACGTCGACGTAGCTGCCGTGCTCGAGCTCCTCGAGGACGCGGCGCTGCTCGGGGGTGATGGGCTGGGGCGACGCGGCGGCGGCCATGCGAGGGAGACGGTGGCCGCGGTAGTGGACTGACGCGCTCAGGCCGCGCCAGCCGAGTCGCCTTCGTAGTCCTCCGGGTCGATCGCCAAGACGGTTTGCGTGCCCGGAACGGGGAACGCTTCCTCGAAGAAGCGCTTGAACTGGCGCCAGGTCTTGGAGACCCGCATCAGCGTGGTGACCGACGAGACGTGTCGGTCGAGATGCGGGTGCCCGATGGTGTTCGTGAGGAACTGGTGGTGCTTGTGCCGCCGCCGCCCGTTCTCCTGCACGGGGTTCACCTCGCGGAGCTCTTCCAGTACCCCGGGGGGGAGCCGCTCGTAGACCAGCTGCGCGGTGAGCTTCCCGGCCATCATCGGCTTGGGGGAGTTCCCGGGGGTGAACTTCCACCCGCGAAGGCGGAACATCTGAGCGTAGAACTCGGGGGGGAAGCGCTGCGTCCAGGGCAGCAGCTCCGGGGCGATGTAGGCCTCAAGGATCTTGCGCAGCTCGTCCTTCGCGCGCTCGGCCTGGTAGCCGGTGGCCTCGTCGACCAGCGCGACGATGCCGACCCGCGCGAACGCTCCGAGGAGCACCTCGGCGCGCTGCGCGATCTTCTTCTGCTGGTCGTGCAGAATGCCGCGCCGGCGTGCGTCGAGGATCGCCTCACAGAGATCGGCAAGGACCGTCGCCTCGTACCCGTGGAACACCTGCGGATTCCCAGCGACGCGAAAGCGAATCGGCTCGGTGATCGCACCGTGCAATCCTTCAGGAATTGCGGGTCCGATGCTGGGAAGCTCCACGAATCGCACGAGTCGGTCGCTCCGGCCGCGAACTCCGCGGAAGCCGCCGCGGCTCATCCCGAGGGACGTGATCATCCCCGTGTTGGAGATC
>CAZRFC010000196.1:3323-8188 GCA_964598975.1 uncultured Mycobacterium sp.
TCGGCCCCGGCCGCGAGCGCGGCCTCCCGCCGTCGCGGGGTCAGGTCGTAGTGCGGGACGCGCCCGTCCTGGAACCACGCCCGGCGGAGCCCGATCCTCTCGGCCATCGCGTGGAGCTCCTCGAGCGTGTCCGCGGTCATGTGACACGACCCCTCGCGGAAGCACCGGATCCGCGTCGGCCACCGGTGGAGCTCGTCGACGTAGACGGTCACGGCCAGCCTCGACGTGCTCGCTCGAGCAGTCGTGCGCGCCGCCATTCATCGCTCGCGAGGACGCCTCCGTTGGCCTCGCGACGGACGCGGCGCACGTCGCGGATCACCCCGACCCGATACCGGATCTCCATGCGGACCCGCGGCTGTGCGCGAAGGGGCCACAGGTCTTGGATCGCGACGATGGCCGTCTCCTCGAGACCGGGGACCGCCGTCACCGCGCCGCCTCCCGCGTCGAAGGGGCCTGTTCCCAGAGCGGTCGAACCCGCGGGAGCCGGGTCCAGCCGATGCCCCCGCAGGCGCAGCCCACGCGTCCCCCACGCTGCCGCCAGACGAAGTTGCCGCACCGATCGCAGCACCCGACTGGGCGCACCCGGAGCCGCGCTCGGAGGTAGAGCGCGAGCCGGGCGCGGAGGAGCCGCTTCGGGATCGCGGCGACCGCCGCGATCGACTCGACCGGCAACCTGAGCCCGACGATCGCGAGGATGCGCCGGGCTTCGTGGACGGCCGCGCTGCAGAAGCGCTCCGCCAAGCCCCGCTCCGTCACCGAAGCGCGGAGCATCTCGAGCGCCAGCATCATCGCCGCGCGCTCTCGACGGGACAGGTGGCGGGTCACCAGAGGTCCTCGGTGCAGAGGTGCAGCCCGGCCCGGTCGACCTGCCCCGCCGCGAGGGCGAGCTCGCCGGCCTCGTCGCGGCCGACGAAACGCCCGCGGCTCGTGACGAAGCCCTGCTCGTGCATGCCGATGTCGTCGACGCGATGCGCCCTGATCCACGCCCAGAGCACCGTGTCGTGGCGGGCCGGGCGCGGGAGGGTCCAGACCTCGCCGTCGACGCGGATCGCCGCGGTCGCCACGATCTCGACGCCGCCCGCCTCGCGCTCGAGGAAGCGGTCGCAGAGCGCGCGGACCTCGCGGGTCTCGTCGGCGCTGATCATCAGGTCGGCCTCGTCGTTGGCCGGGTGCCGGCTGATGAAGGTGAGGGGCGCGGGTGAGCAGCCGCCGGCCCAAGCTCGAGCGGCGCGAACCGGTACTCGCCCGGCCGCCACTCCGCCCCGCCCTCGTGGCGTCGGACCGCGGAGCGCAGGATGAGCGTCTCCGTGACCGCGTCGCGGGTCGGCGGCGCCCGGCGGGGCGCGTCGCGCCGAACCAGGACGCGGCGCCCGACCCGCTCCGCCCACCCGTGGTCGCCGGGAACGTCCTCGGGGCGAAGCACGCCGGCCGGGGAGAGGATCCAGCGGTAGCTCCCGGCGCCCCGGCCGAGAACGCGGTGCGGCTTCTTGCCGTCCGCCCGCATGTCGGACCTCGAGGTCTTGCACTCGACGACCAGGCAGTCGTGGTCGCGCCAGCCGATCGCGTCCGGGGTCTCCGACGCGGCCGAGACGAACTCCGCGAAGACCGGGCGGCACCCCCGCGACCCGCGGAGCCACCGACACGCGGCCGCGACGAGCTCGGCGTGGGTCATCGCCCGCGCCGCTCCCCGAGGTCGACGACCTCGGCGCCCTCCCCGGCCGCCGGAGCGCCGAGGAGCTGCCCGACGAGGGCATGGACGGCGCGCGCCGCGGCGAGGTCTCCCTCGGCCGCAAGCTCGCCCTCGAGGACGCTCAGGAGGCGGAGGAGGCGAGCCCTCGGCGACCCCCCTCCGATGAGGGCCGATGCGGTCCTGATGAGGGACACGCGGTCTCGATCGGGGGTATTCGGGTCGGCGAAATGGCCCAGAATCCCCGCAAATGCAGCGCCATGAGGCGACGCCAGCGCACTCTTAATCCATTGGCTCCAGGTTCGAGTCCTGGATGACCCACTAAATCCCAACCCGTTTCGTTCCGACCCCTTAGAGCCCTTGGATACGCCTGTTCGCGACGGTTCGGTTTGGAATTGTCCCTGATGGCGTCCCTGTTCGGCCTCCGGGCCGGACGGCTCCGGAGGGGGCTCCGGCAGCGCTTCGCGTAGCTCCCGGACAGCGTCGCACAGGGGGGCCAGCTCGCCCAGCCCGAGCTCCGAGAGCTGCCTCGCCGCGCGGCGGTACTTCGCGACCATCGCGCTCGAGCGGTGCCCGGTGCGGTCGCACACCCAGGCCTCGGTCCGCCCGTTGGCGAGCGCGATGGTGACGAAGGTCGCCCGGAGGTCGTGGAGCCGGACCGGCTGCCGGACCTCGCTCTTCTCGAAGAGCTCGGGGCGGTCGACGCCGGCGGCGCGGAGGTGCGCCCGGAGCCGGACGGCCTGCTTCTGGTCCGCGGTCACCGCCACCGACTCGCCGGCCTCGTCGACGAAGACGAGCTCGCCGGCGGGGACGCGGTCGCGCTTCCCGGCGCGGAGCACGAGCCAGCCGCGGAGCGCGAGCGCCACGGACGGGTCGAGGGCCCAGGCCCTGGGGTCGTCGGTCTTGTTCGCGTCGAGGCGGATGCCGCCGCGGTCGAGGTCGAGGTCGCCCCAGGTGAGCGCGGCCGCCTCGCCGCGGCGGAGGCCCTCGCGGGCGAGGAAGCCGTAGAGCACCCGGTGGGGCAACGGCACGGCCTCGCAGGCGAGCAGCGCGCGGTCCTCCTCGGGGTAGAGGAACGTGAGCGCCTTCCGCTTCCCGGGCGACGGCAGGAACCCGGCCGGGATCGGGCTCGTCGGGATCAGCCGCGCGGGGTACGCCGCGAGCTTCAGCACGCGGGCCATGACCTGGGCGACGTGGCGGCGGCTCGCGGGCGAGAGCCGGGGCGGGAGCTCGCTCATCACGCGGTGCGCGTGGTCGAGCGAGACCTCGGCGAGGGGCACCGCGCCGATCACCGGGTAGACGTAGGTCTCAAGGCGGCCACGGTCCGCGGCGACGCTCTGCTTCTTCTTCACATGGTCCGGCCACCGGCGGGAGAGCGCGCCGCTCGTCCACTGCTCGGCGAAGTCCTTGAAGGTCATCCCGGCGCTCACCGGCGGCGCGGCCTCGCCGGCGCAGATCCGATCGATGGCGCCGACGACGTCCTCGAGGGCGCGCCCGTCGCGCGCGCCGGCGCGCTCGAGCAGCCCGGGCGCGGCGTCGGCGTGGCCGGCCTTGCGCAGCTTCACCGCGAGCTCGGCGAGGAGCGCGGCGCGCTCGTTCGCCTTCTGCTCGTCGCCCTCGCGGCAAGTCGTCAGGGTGATCTCGATGCGGCGGCCGCGGTCGTAGGTCACCCGGGCGTACCAGGTGCCCGAGCGGCAGCGCGCGGAGCCGGTCAGCGGGGTCGGCATCGGTTCACCATCGACCGGGACATCAAGCCGGACATTTACTCGACCCGCTTCCACAGGCCTGGCGAGGGGGACTCAACGAGACCCTGACCCTTCAGGCGAGAGAGAAGCTTTCGTGCCTTGTTCATGGTGGACTCCTTCCCGTCGCCATACACGCCCTCGGCCACGGCTCGGGTGGGGATCGTGTTCCCTCCCCGCATCAGCCAGAGCGCCTTCGCGCTAGCGGACGCCCGCACATCCGTCAGCCCATCGGCAACGACCTCTTCGAACGACGTCGCAGGCGTCATGTCGTCCATGAGGTCTAGCTGCTCGCCCTTCTTGGGATGAAGGCGCTTGAAGTTGACCTTGAACTGCGCCTTGTCGCTGGCAAGCCTCATTGCGGTGGTGACAGCCACGATCTGGCGGTCGAGGTGGGGGTTGCCGGTCTCCTCGGAGAGGAACTGGAAGTGGCGGTACCTCCTCCGCCCGCTGCTCGTGGTGGGGTTTCGTTCCCGGAGCTCCTCAAGGACACCGTCAGGAAGCGCCTCGTACACGAAGCGGTTGATGAACTTTCCCACGTAACCGGGGCGCTGCGTGTGGGCGGGGTCGTACTTCCAGCCGTGGATGCGATACACCTCACGGAAGAAGTCGTCGGGGAAGCGCTTGGTCCACGGAAGGAGCTCCTTCGCGATGTAGGCCTCAAGGATGCGGTGAAGTTCGTTGCGCTGCCGCTCCGCCTGATACCCGGTGGCCTCGTCGATCAGCGCAACCAGACCGACGCGAGAGAAGGCCCGCATCAGCAACTCCGCCGCCGCGGCGATGTGAAGCTGGGACTTCCGAAGGGCACCAGCGCCGCGTGCGTCCAGCAGCACCTCGCACATGTCTGCCAGGACGTCGGCCTCGAAACCCATTCCGGAACGCCCTCCGTTGAGGGCTGCGTAGCGAACGGGATCGGCCAGGCGAGCTCGGAGTTCATCCGAGATGAACGGCGTGAGGTTGGTCGCGGAGAGCACCGCCGGGAGGTCGCCCCGAACCCGCTTGCCCCTCACGCCGGAACCCAGGGCTCGCTCGACGCTGTTCTGAGAGATCACGCGCATCCCGTTCGAGAGAACCGAGCAGGTCACAGTCACCGCACCCAGCGGCAAGGACCCCGTGTGCGTCTCCTTGGGCAACGCGTCTGGCTCACCCCACCGAGCACGGGCCCCCGCGGCCGCGATCGCTGATCGCTCCTCCGGGGTGAGGGCCTCCGCCCGCGCCCGACCACCCCTCGCAGCTCGCTTCTTGGACGATTTGTCGTCTTCGTTCTTCATCGGGCCTCCACACGCCTCCCGCGACGTCGCGGCAAGCATATGCAAGCATGTCTCGGTCGCTGGTGCAAGCATCAGCCCGTCCGACGCGCGCCGTCCTTGCTCGTCCACCCGAGCTCGCGGAGGACACGATCCGGCCCGTCCTCCGCGACGGCGACCTCCTCGGCG
>CAZRFC010000197.1:0-8132 GCA_964598975.1 uncultured Mycobacterium sp.
CTTCCAACACCACGACGCGGGGCTTCGACATGAGCCATGACTGTCACCTATGACGCGACTCATCACCGCCCCGTTGCTGTGTAACCCATCACTCGACTCATCTGTCACCTATGTCGTGACTTCACACACCCCCTCGGACACACGTTCTACACTGGTTTCAGTGGCTCCAGTCGCGTCGGGCCTTTGGGTTGTTGGCACGGGGGGTGTGCCTCGTTCCGGAGGTGACGCGATGGGCAACAGGCCCGAATTACCGGCGTCGTCGCCGTTCTCCCAAGGCGGTGAGGTCGGCGCGGATCTATCGAGGGTTGACTGGGCCGCGACCCCTCTCGGGGTTCCCGACGACTGGCCGGTAAGCCTGCGCACAACGGTCAAGATGCTGCTGTCGTCCCGGTTCTCCATGTGGATGGCGTGGGGGCCGGAGCTGACCTTCTTCTGCAACGCCGCCTACCGCCGCGACACGCTCGGCCGGAAGTATCCGTGGGCGCTGGGGCGACCGGCCAGGCAGGTGTGGGAGGAAATCTGGCCCGATGTCGGACCCCGGATCGACCGGGTGCTCAGCACCGGCGAGTCGACCTGGGATGAGGGTCTGCTGCTGTTCCTGGAGCGCTCCGGTTACCCCGAGGAGACGTATCACACCTTCTCCTACAGCCCGCTGCGCGACGACCACGGCGCCGTCGTGGGGATGCTCTGTGTGGTCAGCGAGGAGACCATCCGGGTGATCGGTGAGCGACGGATGGAGACGCTGCGCGACCTGGGCTCCGACCCGACGGTGGTACGCACCGAAGACGAGACGCTGGCCTTCGCCGCCCGCCAACTCGAGCGCAACCAGAAGGATCTGCCATTCACGTTGACCTACCTGCTGGAACCCACCGGCGGTGCGCGGCTCGGCGCCAGCAGCGGACTGCCTGCGGGGCACCCCGCCGCACCGACCGAACTGCCCGCCGACGACTCGGCGATATGGCCGGTGACGGCGGCGAGCAGTGGCCGCGGCGTGGTCATCGATCTGGGCGCGACGGCGAATCTCCCCACCGGGGCATGGCCGGAACCGCCGGTGCAGGCGATGGTCACCCCGCTGGTCTCCCAGGGCGGCAACGCCATCGGGTTTCTGGTGGCCGGACTCAACCGGTACCGCCCCCTGGATGACGATTACCGGGGCTTCCTGGGTCTGCTGGCCGGACACATCGCGGCCGGTGTCGCGAGTGCCCGCAGCTACGCCGCCCAGCAGCAACGCGCCGAGGAATTGGCCGAACTCGACCGCGCCAAGACGGTGTTCTTCTCCAATATCAGCCATGAGTTCCGCACGCCGCTGACGCTGATCCTCGGACCGATTGGCGAATTGCGCAGCAATGCAGACGATTTCGCTGAAGAGGTGCGCGAGGAGATCGACGTCGTCTACCGAAACGGCCTTCGGCTGGCCAAACTGGTCAACACCCTGCTCGACTTCTCCCGGATCGAGGCGGGCCGGATGCGGGCGCACTACGAGCCGGTCGATCTGGCGACCTTCACCGCCGAGTTGACGAGCGTCTTCCGCTCCGCCAGCCAACGAGCGGGCCTGGAACTCAAGGTCGATTGCCCGGCCCTGCAACCGCAGGCGTACGTCGACCGGGACATGTGGGAGAAGGTGATGTTCAACCTGCTCTCCAACGCGCTGAAGTTCACGCTGCAAGGCGCGATCACCGTCGAGGTGCGTCGGGATGGGGATTGGGCCGTAGTCACGGTGCGCGACACCGGAATCGGCATCCCGGACGCGGAGATGCCGCGACTGTTCGAACGGTTTCACCGCATCCAGACCGGCGTGGCCCGCTCGGCGGAGGGCAGTGGTATCGGGCTGGCACTGGTCAAGGAACTCGTCAGCCTGCACGGCGGCGTCATCACCGCCGACAGCGCCGAGGGGAAAGGCACCACGTTCACCATCCGGATGCCCCTCGGCGTCGCACATCTGCCCACCGGGGCCGCCATCGGTCCGGCCCGGGACGGTTCGCCGGCGACGTCCGCGGAAACCTATGTTCAGGAGGCGTTGCGGTGGACGGCGCCGGATCCGGTCACTGACGCTGCTCTGATCGAGAAGGCCGAGTCCGTCGCCGAGTTGCCGGGCACCAGTCCCCCGGCGACGGTGCTGATCGCCGACGACAACGCCGACATGCGGGACTATCTGACGCGACTGCTGCATGGCGCCGGCTACCGGGTCGTCTCCGTGTCCGATGGCCGCCAGGCCCTCGAATCGGCCCGGGCCAAGGTTCCCGATCTCGTCATCAGCGATGTGATGATGCCGCAGATCGACGGACTGGCCCTGGTGTCGGCCCTGCGTGATGACGTCCGAACCGCATTGGTGCCGGTCGTACTGCTGTCGGCGCGGGCCGGCGAGGAGGCCTCGATCGAGGGCTTGAATGCCGGCGCAAACGACTATCTGGTCAAACCGTTCAGTTCCGGGGAACTGCTGGCCCGGGTGGAGACCAATATCTCCCTGGCCCGGTTGCGAAGCCGGCATGACCGCTGGCGTTCCGCGGTGGTGCATTCGTTGCAGGAGGCGTTCTTCGTCTGCGATCCCGATGGCGCTGTCGTCGAGATCAACGCCGCCTTCGCCGACATCGTCGGTTACGGCCCCGAGGGACTCCCCTACACCCCGCCGTTTCCCTGGTGGCCCGATCCGGTGACTCAGGCCGACGAGCACGCCCGCGCGATGCGGGTATACGCCGCTGCCCTGCAGCAGCAGCCGCAGACCGAGGTCGATCTGAATTTCGCGATGAATCATCGTGATGGACATCAGGTTTGGGTGGAGATCAGCTTGGATCACGCCGAGGATCCAGTCACCGGCCGGCTCATGATGGTGGGGACCTTCCGCGATGTCACCGCCGAGCATTACCGGGTACAGCGCCAGACTGCACTGGCGGAACTCAACGAACAACTCACCCAGGCCGACAATCTGTCGGAGACGGTGCACGCCGCCGCGCGGCAACTGCGGCGGGTGTTCGAGGCCGCACGAGTGCTGGCGGCCACCTTCCGACCCGATGCTCCGGCCGGCGAACCGGAACTGGTGGTCGCCGGCGGGCCGGCGAGTTGGCGGGATCTGGCGGAACCTACGCGTCGGCGCATCCTGGCCCTCGCCGAGACCGGGGACGCACCCGCGCCGCCGATCGGCACACCCGGCTCAACCGGCATCACCCTGCAACATCCGCAGGGTGTCCTGGTGATCTGGATCGAACTCGGCGACAGGCGCACCCTGAACACCGAGGAGCAGACCTTGCTGACCGTGCTGACCAGCCGGCTCACCCAGGGCCTGCACCGTGTGCACCAACTCGATCAGCAGCGCGAAACCGCGCTCGCGCTGCAGCACGCCATCCTTGGTCCGGCCTACCTACCGGTCGGCTTCGCGGCCCGCTATCAGCCCGCCACCAGGCCGCTGGAGATCGGTGGCGACTGGTACGACGTCGCGACCCTCGATGACGGCCGCATCGCAATGGTGGTGGGCGACTGCGTAGGCCACGGACTTTCAGCCGCCACCGTGATGGGTCAACTGCGCAGCGCCTGCCGGGCACTGCTGCTGCAGCGGCTTGATCCGGCCGACACCCTCACCGGGCTGGACCGCTTCGCCGCCGGTCTGTCCGGCGCCCGGTGCACCACCGCCTGCGCCGCAGTACTCGACCCACGCACCGGCGAGCTGAGCTACTCCATTGCCGGGCACCCGCCGCCGGTCATGGTCAACGCGGACGGCACCGCGCTCCTGCTGGACGACGCGCGATCCCTGCCCCTGGGAGTTCGGCAGGATCTCCGCCGACCGGTCGCCCATGCGGTGGTGCCGCCGGGCTCGACCGTGCTGCTCTACACCGACGGGCTTGTCGAACGACGACGGCTGGCGGTGGACGCCGGAATATCCCGCGTCACCGAACTGCTGTCGCGGGAACGCACCCGTGGGCTTGACGACTTGGCGGAACAGGTGATGACCGACCTGGCTCCGGGAGGTGGCTACCAGGACGATGTCGCGGTCCTGCTGTACCGCCGCCCGCAGCCGCTGGAGCTTTTCTTCCCCGCCCGCCCGCCCGAACTCGCGCCTGCCAGGGCTGCCCTGCGCGGCTGGATGACAACATCGGGGGTCACTCCCCAACTGGCCTGCGATGTGCTGCTGGCCGCCGGCGAGGCCATGGGCAACGCGGTGGAACACGGACATCGAGACGACCCGGACGGGATGATCACGCTGCGCGGGAACCTCAACGATGCGACGTTGCACCTGAGCATCAGCGATACCGGCCGGTGGAAAACGCCGGAGGTCGATCATCGCCGCGGCCGGGGAACGGCATTCATGCGGACGCTGATGGACAGCGTGGCCGTTGAGCCGGCAGAGGGCGGAACAACGGTCCGAATGTCGGTTAGCCTCGGATGATGGGCGCGGCACTGGAAGTCGGCACCCACCGCGCCGACGACGGCACTATCGAGTTGACCGCGGTGGGCGAATTGGATCTGAGCACCATCGGTTACTTCAACACCGCGCTGCGTGATGCCCTTGCCGAAGCCGGACCGAACCGGACCACGCTGGATCTGAGCGGCGTGCAGTACCTCGACAGTGCGGCCATCAACGTGCTCTTCGACCACGCGGATCGGATCAGCCTCATCCGCGTGCACCCGCTGCTTTTGCGGGGGTTGTCGATCAGCGGACTCGACCAGGTCGTGAAGGTGGAGGCAGCGGACCAGGACTAGACGGACGTGCGGTCACGGGTCCGGATCAAGCTCGCCACCGTGGTAATCAGCAGGACCACTCCGATGACACTGATGGACATCCCCGTCGAGATCTCCGGCACGTCGACGTAATTGCCGCCGTTGATGAACGGAAGCGTGTTCTTGTGCAGCGCGTGCAGCAGCAGCTTGACGCCGATGAAGCCCAGGATGATCGCCAGACCGGCCGACAAGTAGACCAGCCGGTCCAGCAGGCCGCCGATCAGGAAGTACAGCTGACGCAGCCCCATCAGGGCGAACGCGTTGGCGGTGAAAACGATGTAGGGCTCCTCTGTGAGCCCGTAGATGGCCGGGATCGAGTCCAGCGCGAAGAGCAGGTCGGTGAAGCCGATCGCGACCAGCGCGAGCATCATCGGGGTGACGGCGCGGCGTCCGTTGATTCGGGTGAGGAACTTGTCGCCGTCGTAGTCGTCGCTGGTGGGTACGAACCGGCGGACGAGCTTCACCAGCCGGTTCTCGCGCTCCACCTCAGCCTCGCGCTCATGGCCGCTCTCCCGGGCCAGCTTCAGGGCGGTGAAGATCAGGAAGGCCCCGAACAGATAGAACACCCAACTGAAGGTGTTGATGGCGGCCGCTCCCACCGCGATGAAACCCGCCCGCATGACCAACGCCATCACGATGCCGATCAGGAGAAGTTTCTGCTGATAGATCCGGGGCACCGCGAAGGAGGCCATGATCACGGTGAAGACGAACAGGTTGTCCACCGACAGCGCTTTCTCCGTGACGTAGCCGGCGAAGTATTCGCCCCCGAACTGCCCGCCCCAGCGCCACCAGATGAAAAAGCCGAAGAGCACCGCGAGGGTGATGTACACCGTCGACCAGATCGCCGACTCCCGGAAACTGGGCTCGTGCGCCACCCGCACATGGGCGAAGAAATCGAAGACGAACAACCCCAGAATGACGACGCACGTGACGACCCAGATCGTCGTGGACACTCCCATGACTGGTCATTATTCCGGAAATCTATTTCGCATGTCCAGTCGGGGTCCCTACCAGCGCCCCGCCGGCCCGGGTGGACCAGTAGGCGGCCCAGGACACCACCACCGCGATGAGCACCACCGCCTGTACGTACCCGGTACCGCCCGCCGGGTAGAACACACCTGTGACGTAGTGGGCGATGAATCCGCTTTCCGGCAACAGCGGCAGTCCCGCGTGCCGACGGGCCCACTGCTCCAACGAAGTCAGCGGACAGTCGAAACGCAACACCACACTTGCCGTCCCCCACAGCACCGCGATCGCATGCAGCCAGATGGTGCGCCGCCAGCGCAGCGCCAGAAATCCGCCGGTCGGCAGATAGGCCAGGAACACGAAGTGGGCGGCAACCGCCAGCCACACCAGTGCCAGGAACAGCGGTCCCATACCGCAACGTTAGTCCGCTGCCGTACCGTGATCCCGTGTCCCGTCAGGTGTTGTTCATCCGCAATGATCCGACGGCGCCGGAAGCCGTGATCGGTGAGGTGTTCGCCGAATCGGGTTTCGATATAAGCACATTCGACGTGCTGCCCATGGACAGACCCGACGACCCCCGGGTTCAGGTCAGCTTCCCCGAGCCCGGCCGCTACGACGTGATCGTCCCGTTGGGCGCCCGATGGGCGGCCTACGACGACAGCGTGCCCTGGATCGCGGCCGAGATGGACATGCTGCGCCGCGCGCTGGATGCCGGCGCGGGTGTGCTCGGGGTCTGCTTCGGGGGGCAACTGCTCGCCCGGGCACTGGGCGGGACGGTCACTCGGTCGCCGCAGCCCGAGATCGGCTGGCACGAGGTGGACAGCCGTGACCCCGAAATCGTGCCCGGCGGGCCGTGGTTCCAGTGGCATTTCGACCGCTTCACTGCCCCGCCCGGTGCCAGGGAGGTGGCCCGCAACGCGCGGGCGACACAGGCCTTCTCATACGGCCGGGCACTGGGTCTGCAATTCCACCCGGAAGTCGACGCCGCCCTGGTGGACCAGTGGGTCGACGAGGACAACGGTAACGACATCGGTCGCCTCGGGATGCATCCCGAGGACCTGCGCGCCCGGACCGCGGTCGAGGTGGACGACGCGGTCCGCCGGCTACGACTGCTGGTGGGCGGCTTCCTGCGGCTTGCCCAGGATGCCCAGGACAGCGCGCACCGCCTCGGGTAACGCCTCCCGCACGGCCGCCGTCAGACCCTTACCGTGGCCGGTGTCGGCGACGTCGACACTGACCACGACGACCGAATCGGGCGCCCGGCCGAGCGCGCGGCCCAAGTCGAAGGTCTGCCGCAGACCCAGGTCGTGCGAGCTCAGCGGGGTGGCCTGGGCCACGTCGTCGAGGGTGCACTGCCGTATCCGGCCCGGCCGGCCGTCGACGGCAGCGTCGATGAGCACCGCCCGATGCGCACCCTGCCAGGCCTCCAGGATGGCCGTCGGCTCGGCGGCGCAGCTGAGCACACGGACGCCCGGAAGGCTTTGTCGGGCAATCTCGCCCGCCACTGCCGGTCCGATCCCGTCGTCGCGGCGAAACGGGTTGCCGATACCGATGACGACGGCGGCATCTTTCATCGCCGGTTGACCCTGAGGGTGAGAAAGTGCGTCGCGCAGGAGATGCACGGGTCGTAATTGCGGATCGTCCGCTCGCACAGCGTGGTCAGCGCGGCGTTGTCGAGCGAGACACCGGCGACCACCACCCGGGCCAGGTCGTCCTCGATGGCGGCCTGGTTCTGCGCGGTCGGCGGGACGATATCGGACTCGGCGATCAGCCCCTGCTCGTCGATCCGGTAGCGGTGGTAGAGCAGCCCGCGCGGCGCTTCACTGACCCCGTGTCCGACCCCGGCCCGGGCCTCCACGGAGAGGAACGGCCGTCCCGGTCGGTCATATTCCGCAATGATCCGCAGCGCCTCCTCGACGGCGTACACCACCTCGACGGCACGAACAGCGATGCTGCGGAACGGGTTTCGGCATTCGGCGCCCAGACCGGCGGCTGCCGCGGCCTGTTTGGCCAGCGGGGAGAGCTTGTCGTGGTTGAGCGAGTAGCGGGCCAGCGGCCCGGTGAGGTGGCGTTGCCCGTCGAGGGTGGCGTGCAGCGCGGTGGAGTGCGGTACCTGGGTTTCCCGGACATGGTCGGTGAACTGCGACAGCGGGAACGCCTCGCCGTTGGTGCGGGCGATCCGGCCGTTCTCCAGCGGGTAGCGGTCGGCGGTCAATGCCAGCAGTTCATGCTCGATGGTCAGGTCAGGAAACTCGAAACCCGACACCCACTCGACGGTGGCCAGTGCGTCGTCGAGCGCCTGCCTCAACTGCTCGGCCATCGGCTTGAGGTCGGCCCGGGTGGGCACCGAATAGAATCCGCCGACCCGCACGTTGACAGGGTGGATGGACCGGCCGCCGATGAGTTCCTGCAGACGGTTCCCCGCCTTCTTCAAAGCCAATCCGCGCTCCACTGCC
>CAZRFC010000198.1:0-8125 GCA_964598975.1 uncultured Mycobacterium sp.
AGTTCCCCGGTGGTCGGGCAGATCTTCGGGTGGGCCGTCATCGCATCGTTGAGTTTGCCGTCGAAGTCGTAGCAGCCGACGGTCTCCAGATCGTTGGTGATCTGGTAGGGCAACGAAGACTCCACCAGAGCCAGCGTCTTGCCGGCGTGGTTGACGATGTGGGTGTTGGCCACCGAGGAACGCAGGTTGCGGGTGCCGTCCGGCCCGTACAGCGGGAACGGATTGTCGAAGCTGTCGGTGCGCACCCAGCGGTTGCGGTACCACTTGGCGGCGCCGTCCTCGATGCGGACGCCGTGGACCATGCCGTCGCCGATGAACCAGTGCCCGGTGGGGGTTCGCGGGTTGGAGCCGTTGCGCAGATACCAGCCGTTCAACCCCGGCGGGATGGCGCCCTCCACCGGGAGGTCGTACTCGGTCAGCTCGTCGGGCACCGGTGCGTAGTTGCCCCGCATGTGGAACGGGCGGTCGTCAGCCGGAGCGTCAGGATCGGTGATTGGCAGGTTACCGAGTTCGTCGGCGGTCTGGGTCATCCCTCTACTGTTACACCGCCCCCCGATTCGGGCGCGGTTTCCACCGCTCAGCGAGGAAAACCGCGCCCGAATAGGGGGTCGGGGGTTAGACCTCCACCCAGTCCAGGGTCCGCTCCACGGCCTTGCGCCAGCCCGCATAGCCCTTGGCGCGCTGCTCGTCGGTCCAGCGCGGCTTCCAGCGTCGGCTCTCGTGCCAGTTGGCCCGCAGGTCTTCGGGATCCGACCAGTATCCGACCGCCAGACCGGCCGCGTAGGCGGCCCCCAGTGCGGTGGTCTCCGGCACCATCGGGCGGACCACGTCCACGCCGAGCACGTCGGCCTGGATCTGCATGCACAGTTCGTTGAGGGTCACTCCGCCGTCGACCTTGAGCACCTCGAGTTTCACTCCGGAGTCGGCGGCCATCGCGTCGACGACGTCGCGGCTCTGGTAACAGATCGCCTCCAGCGTCGCGCGGGCGATGTGGGCGTTGGAGTTGAACCGCGACAGGCCGACGATCGCACCGCGAGCATCGGAACGCCAGTACGGCGCGAACAGGCCGGAGAACGCCGGCACGAAATAGATTCCGCCGTTGTCCTCGACCTGCGCGGCCAGGTGCTCGCTGTCGGCGGCCCCGCTGATGATGCCAAGTTGATCGCGCAGCCACTGCACCGCCGACCCGGTGACGGCGATCGAACCCTCAAGGGCGTAAACGGGTTTCGCGTCCCCGAACTGATAGCAGACCGTGGTCAGCAGGCCGTTCTCACTGCGGACGATCTTCTCGCCGGTGTTGAGCAGCAGGAAGTTTCCGGTTCCGTAGGTGTTCTTGGCTTCACCCGGCTTGAGGCACACCTGGCCGACCATCGCGGCCTGCTGGTCACCGAGGCTGGCCGTCACCGGAACCGCGCCCAGCATCGGGCCGTCGGCCAGGGTCATCCCATAGGGCTCCGGCGACGACGACGGCCGGATCGCGGGCAGCATCGCGCGCGGAATCCCGAAGAACCCCAACAACTCATCGTCCCAGTCCAGGGTCTCCAGGTTCATCAACATGGTGCGGCTGGCGTTGGTCGGGTCGGTGATGTGGACCCCACCGTGCGGACCGCCGGTCATGTTCCACAACACCCATACGTCGGGCGTGCCGAACAACGCCTCGCCCTTTTCCGCGTCCTCCCGCAGACCGGGCACGTTCTCCAACAGCCACTGCAACTTGCCACCGGAGAAGTAGGTCGCCGGCGGCAGACCGGCCTTGCGGCGGATCACCTCACCGCGGCCGTCCCGGTCCAGGGCCGCAGCGATCTGGTCGGTTCGGGTGTCCTGCCAGACGATCGCGTTGTGGTAGGGCTGGCCGGTCTTGCGGTGCCAGACGATGGTGGTCTCGCGTTGGTTGGTGATACCCAGTGCGGCGATATTGGACGCCGAAAGCCCGGTGTTGTTCAGCGCTGAGGTCACCACGGTCTGGGTGGTGCCCCAGATCTCGGTGGGGTTGTGCTCCACCCACCCTGCCTTCGGCAGGATTTGCGCGTGCTCGAGTTGGTGGCGGCCGACCTCCAGACCGTTGTGGTCGAAGATCATGCAGCGGGTACTGGTCGTGCCCTGGTCGATGGAGGCGACGAAGTCGGCCAACGGTACTCCTAGCTAAGACGACAGTGCATCCCCCATGATGGCCTACGTGGGACGACGGATAGTCGATATTGGCGACATGCCCCGTGGCGGTCCGGACGCCTCCTGCCTGGACCGGATGTTGGAGACCGACCGCGCCGAGTACCTGGACCGCGACGACGTCGACGCCGCCGTGAAGGCCGACGTGATCGCCACCTTGAACCGGGTGGGGACCCTCTTCCGCGAGCATGAACGCAACGCCCGACTGGTGCTCGACGAGCTCGCAGAGGTGGCCGACCCATGCATCCTGGAGCTCGGCGCCGGTCACGGGGCGCTGTCGCGTCTCCTGCTCGAGGAGCACCCGACCGCGCAGGTCACCGTGTCCGACGTCAACCCCGCGTCCGTCGCGGCGATGGCGGACTCCGACCTCGGCCGGAACCCGAGGGCCGAGGTGCGCGTCGTCGACGCCACCGCCATCGACGCGGCCGACGAGACGTTCGATATCGCGGTGTTCGCGTTGTCCTTCCACCACCTGGCACCCAAGATGGCGGCCCAAGTGATCACCGAAGGCACCCGGGTGGCCCGGGAACTGGTGGTGATCGACTTGGCGCGCCCGCCCTCGCTGCTGCATCTGATCAAACTGGCGACTATGGCCCCGCTCGCCCCGGTGTGGCCGTTCGCCCACGACGGTCTGGTCAGTTCGCTGCGCTCCTACAGTCCGTCGGCCCTGCGCGCCCTGGCCGAGCACGCCGGGGTGGAGGTCGGCTTCCGGGCGGGTGGGTTCGACCGCCAGGTCGCGGTGTTCCGCCGTGTCGGCTGATCCCTTGCGCGTACGGCGCTGAGCAGGTTGCATCGTCACCGTGGGTGAAGAGGTCAAACACACCAGCTACAGCCGCGCACACCGGCAGCAGTACCGGCAGAAGGTGCAGCTGTGCCTGGACGTGTTCGAAACCATGCTGTCGGAGTACAGCTTCGAGTCCGACCATCCGCTCACCGGGATGGAGATCGAATGCAACCTCGTCGACTCCGACTACCAGCCGGCGATGACCAATCAGGAGGTATTGGCCGCGATCGCCGATCCCGCCTACCAGACAGAATTGGGCGCCTACAACATCGAATTCAACGTTCCGCCAAGGCCTTTGCCCGGCCGCACCGCGCTTGAACTCGAGGCCGAAGTACGAACCAGTCTCAACGCCGCGGAGACCAAGGCGAACACCGATGGCGCGCATATCGTGATGATCGGGATCCTGCCCACCCTGATGCCCGAGCACCTGGTCGGCGGTTGGATGAGTCCGTCGATGCGATACCAGGCGCTGAACGACTCGATTTTCACCTCCCGCGGCGAGGACATCCTGATCGACATCGCCGGCGCCGAGCATTTGAGCATGCACTCCGAATCCATTGCGCCGGAGTCGGCCTGTACCAGCATGCAGTTGCATCTGCAGGTCTCCCCAACCGATTTCGCCAGCAACTGGAATGCCGCGCAGGTGATCGCCGCACCGCAGTTGGCGATGGGCGCCAACTCGCCCTACTTCTTCGGGCACCAACTGTGGGCCGAGACCCGCATCGAGCTTTTCGCACAGGCCACCGAGACCCGGCCCGACGAACTCAAGTCTCAGGGCGTGCGGCCGCGGGTGTGGTTCGGCGAGCGGTGGATCACGTCGATCTTCGATCTGTTCGAGGAGAACGTCCGCTACTTCCCGTCGCTGCTACCGGAAATGTCAGATGAGGATCCGGTGGCCGAGCTCGCCGCCGGCCGTGCCCCGGCACTCTCCGAGCTTCGACTGCACAACGGGACGGTCTACCGGTGGAACCGTCCGGTGTATGACGTCGTCAACGGCCGCCCGCATGTGCGAGTGGAGAACCGGGTGCTACCGGCGGGCCCGACGGTCGTGGACATGATGGCCAATTCGGCGTTCTACTACGGCCTACTGCGCACCATCTCCGAAGAGGACCGGCCGCTGTGGACGAAGATGAGTTTCACTGCGGCACATGACAATTTCATCGAGGCGGCACGGGACGGGATGAACGCGCGGCTGTACTGGCCCGGCCTGGGCGAGGTGACTCCCGACGAGTTGGTATTGCGGCACCTGCTGCCGATGGCCGACGAGGGCCTGCGCCGCTGGAAGGTGGCAGCCGACGTGCGGGACCGCTATCTCGGTGTCATCGAGGGGCGCGCCAAGACCGGCCGCAACGGTGCGGCCTGGCAGGTCGCGACCGTCCACGAACTGGAGCAGCACGGCCTCGACCGGCCGAGGGCACTGGCCGAGATGCTGCGCCGGTACTGCGACCTGATGCACAGCAACGAGCCGGTGCACACCTGGACCTAGGCGGTGAATCCGGCGAGCGGCCGACAAAAGGGCGCAGGCGTGGGTAAGTTCGCTGCATGGCCGGGGATGAGCAGCCAGTCGACCCGCCGATGGGCGACCTCAAGTCCAAAGGATTGAAGAAGGGGTCGGTCTCCCTGATCGGTGCGGTGGCCATCGGGTTGGCCGCCACCGCGCCGGCCTACTCGCTGACCGGCGCGCTCGGACCGGGCGCCCAGATGGTGGGCTACCAACTACCGATCGTCTTCATCCTGGCCGTCATCCCGATGTTTTTCGTCGCTCTCGCCTACAAGCACCTCACCGACGCCGCACCCGATGCCGGAACGGTTTTCACCTGGGGGTCGAAGGCGATCATGCCGCACATCGGCTGGATCGGCGGCTACGCCCTGATGATGTCGAGCATCCTGGCCGGCGTCGGGGCCTCCGGGATCATCGTCAACGCCGTGAGCGTCGGACTCGGCGTCGAGGAACCGAAGACCTGGTTCAAGCTCCTGGTGGCCGCCTCCTTCATCTTGATCACCACCTGGCTGGTGGCTCGCGGCGCCGAGGAATCCTCACGGACCACCATCATCCTGACGGTCATCCAGTACGGCGGGCTGATCGTCTTCGCGGCGATCCTGGTGGCCAACGTCATCGGCCGGGAACGCAGTCCCTCCGTGGAACCGTTCTCCTGGGACTGGTTCAACCCGTTCGCCATCAGCAGCCTGCCGGATCTGGTGGGCGGGTTCCTGGTGGCGATCTTCATCTTCTGGGGTTTCGACGCCGCGCTGTCCATGGCCGAGGAGACCGACGGCACGCCGGAGCAATCCGGCCGGGTCGGGGTTACGGCGATCGTCATCATCCTGATCACCTACGTCATCATCGGGGTGGCCGCCCTGGCGTTCGCCGGGGTGGACGCCAACGACGAAGGCAGCCTCACCCACGAGGGCAACCTCGAGGACGTGTTCTCCGGCATGGCCCGAGCGGCGGTCGGTCCGGGTGGGGCCATCATCGCCGCGGTGATCGTCGGGCTGTCGGCATTCTCGGCGACGATGTCGACGGTGATGGCCACCGTCCGCGGCCTGTTGGCGATGGCCACCTACAAGGCTTTGCCGGATCGGTTCGCATCGGTCGACCAGGCGGTGCAGACACCGAAGTTCACCACCTGGTTCATCGGCCTGACCACGCTGGCCATCTACGGCGGCCTCACGATGGTCAGCGACAGCATCGTCGAGGACTGTGTCTACAGCGTCGGCATCTCGATCATGCTGTACTACACCGTCGTCGCGGTCTCCTCGGTGGTCTACTTCTGGGACACCGCCTGGCGTTCCTGGCGCACGGCGCTGGGGCAGGTCATCCTGCCCGGCATCGCCGCGCTGATACTCATCCCGGTCGGCGTCTTCGAGGCCTACCGGATGGTCAACCCCGACTACGGCAGCGGCGGCTCGATGGCCGGGGTCGGGACGGTGTTCATCGTCGGTGTGCTCAGCATCGCCCTGGGTGTGCTGCTGATGGTGTTCTGGAGCCTGAAGTCACCGGCGTTCTTCCGCGGCGAGACTCTGCACCGGGAGCGGACGCACCGCCGCGACTGACCTCAGACCTTGGTCACCAGGGTTGCCTCGACATTGCCGCGGGTGGCCTTGGAGTAGGGGCACACCTGGTTGGCCTGCTTCATCAACTCCTCGGCCTTGGCCTGCTCGAGGCCGGGCAGGTAGCCGGCGATCTCGGTGGTCAGGCCGTAGCTGGTGTCGTCCTTGCCGATCCCGACCCGCACGGTGATACCGGTGGCGTCGTCGAGAGTGATCCCACTGTTCTTGGCCACCAGTCGCAGCGCACCGAGGAAACAGGCGGCGTAGCCGGCCGAGAACAGCAGTTCGGGGTTGACCCCGTCGCCGCTGCCACCCATCTCCTTGGGCGGACGGGTGTCGAGGTCGAGCTTGCCGTCGGAGGACTTGACGTGGCCGTCGCGGCCCCCGCCGGTCGCGGTGGATTCTGCGGTGTAGATGGCGTCGATGGTCATGACTCGATCATGCCAGCACCCCGCTGCCGCGCGAGACTGAAGCCTCGGCGGGAATTCCCCCGAACGGCCGCCAAGGATTCAGCCTCGGCGACGGGTCCGCGATGCCAGAGCCGCCCGGACGCGGCGGAGAACGTCCTCCGGGTGGTGTTCTGCGACCACCCGGATGACGATCCAGCCAAGCTGTTGCAGCCGTTCCAACCGCTTGATGTCGTGGAGGTAGCGACGGCGGTCGGTGCGGTGCTGGTCTCCGTCGTACTCGACGGCGACTTTGACGTCCTCCCAACCCATGTCGAGGCGCGCGGACCAGCTGCCGTCGACCACCTTGATCTGGGTGGTGGGCTTGGGAAGCCCTGCGCGGATCAGCAGCAGTCGCAGCCAGGTCTCCTTCGGGGATTCCGCGCCGGGGTCGACGAGGCGCAGCGCGTGACGCAATTGACGCGCACCTCGTGTGCCGGGATGCTGGGCCGCCACTTCCCCGATAGCCGCGGTGCACAGACCCGTTGCGCGGCAGAGGGCGTCCAGCCTTGCCACGGCTTTACCGTGTGGTCCTCGCCGGCCCAGGTCGAAACCCGTTCGGGCCGTGCTGGTGAGTTGAATCCCAGTACGCTGCACCACTTCACCCGGGAGAAGGGTGTCGTTGTAGGTGATGAGCCCTGCCGGCGGGCGCGTGTTGCCGAACACCATCTCGATCGGGACGTCATCGTCGACCCACAGCGCGCCGTGCAGCGCCGAGGCGGCGGCGCCCGCAACGATCCCCTGGCGGTTCGACCACAACCATGCGGCCCGGGTGCGGGCGTCGAGGGTCGCCGGAACAGCATTCGACAGGTAAACGCCGGGGAAGACCGCGCGGTGCTCGGTACGCAGGCGATGGCGGGTGAGTGATCCGGAGGCCATTGCCTCCGCACCGATGAAGGGCGAACGCATCCAAGCAGCATCACCGAAAAGCAGAGTTGTGGTTCTCCACGATCCACAGCCCGCGAGACTGAAGCCTTGGCGAGGATTCCCGCTGAAAACCGCCGAGGTTTCAGTCTCGCGGGGGAACTAGCGGCCCCGGGGAAACTAGCGGCCCGGGGAAACTAGATGCGCGCGAGCAACTCCGCGATCTGAATGGTATTCAGGGCCGCGCCCTTACGCAGGTTGTCACCCGAGAGGAACAAGGCCAGCCCGCGGCCGCCGGGCACGCCCTCGTCCTGGCGGATCCGGCCCACCAGCGAGTTGTTGCCGCCCGCGGCGGCCAGTGGCGTGGGCACGTCGACCAGGCTCACGCCGGGCGCATCGGCGAGCAGTTCCTTGGCCCGCTGCACAGACAGCGGGCGAGCGAACTCGACGTTGAGTGACAGCGAATGGCCGGTGAGGACCGGCACCCGCACGCAGGTCCCGCTGACCGCCAGGTCCGGGATGCCGAGGATCTTGCGGCTCTCGTTGCGCAGTTTCTGGTCCTCGTCGGTCTCGCCGGAGCCGTCGTCGACCAGCGAACCCGCCAGTGGAACGACGTTGAACGCGATGGGTGCGACGTACTTGTTCGGCGCCGGGAAGTCCAGCGCGCCGCCGTCGTGAACCAGTTGCTCGGCGCCGTCGATGACGGCACGGGCCTGGGTGACCAGTTCCTCCACACCGGCGATCCCACTGCCGGAGACGGCCTGATAGGTCGAGGCGATCATCCGGACCAGCCCGGCCTCGTCGTTCAGCGGTT
>CAZRFC010000199.1:0-8108 GCA_964598975.1 uncultured Mycobacterium sp.
GTCCGACTGGGGGCACGAGCAACGCCGATCGGGCGTGCGGGTTGAGTCCCTGGTCGGTTGAGTGCTCGGTGGGGCGGTTCCGTGGCTGCCGCCCAGCGGCCCCTACGATCCCCGAATGGACCGCACCACCGGCGACGACGATCCACGCCTTGCCGGCGAACCGCGCCCAACGGTCGATTGGGGTGAAGAGGGTTTTGACGAGGACACCGAACCCGCCGGCGATGACGTCGGCACCATCTGAGACCGACTGGGGCTGCCCAGGACAAGCATCAGGCCACAATTAACCGGATCGCCAATTCCGGCAAAAATCGACGCCTGCCAATTTAATCTCTCCCCCCCCATGACTACTTCGCTGTTGCCTGCCGGGGAAGAAATCCGGATCGCCAGAGTCGAGAAGCGCCTGCCCACGGTTGCGCAAATGTTCGTCGAGCGGGTCGCCAAGACCCCGGGCCGGGAAGCGTTCCGCTACCCCCGCGGCGAGGGGTGGGAAAGTGTCACCTGGCAGCAGGTCAATGACCAGGTGATGCCCATCGCCGCCGGTCTGATCTCGCTCGGGATCAACCCGGGCGACCGCGTCGCTCTGATCTCGTCGACGCGTTACGAATGGGTGGCCGTCGACTACGGCGTTCTGTGCGCCGGGGCGGCCACCACGACGGTGTATCCGACCACCATCGCCCCCGACGTCGCCTACATCGTCGGCAATTCCGGCAGCCGACTGGTGGTGGCCGAGGATCAGAGTCAGGTCGACAAACTGATCGAGCGCCGCGCCGACATTCCCGATGTGGTCAAGGTCGTGGTGATCGACGGCGCCGGTGACGGGGACTGGGTGATCTCCCTCGGCGAACTCGAGCAACTCGGCAAGCAACTGCTGGAGAAGTCTCCCGGTGCTGTCGATGAGCGGATCAAGGCCGGCCGCGCCGATGACCTCGCCGCGATCACCTACACCTCCGGCACCACGGGCAATCCCAAGGGAGTGCGGCTGACCAACGTCGCCGGCACCTACGTTGCGGCGGCCGTCGACACCTTGGACACCGTCACCCCGGACGACCTGAACTACGTGTGGTTGCCGTTGTCGCATTCGTTCGGCAAGGTCATGACGTCCATGCCACTGGTGACCGGCTTCACCAGCGTGATCGACGGCCGCGTCCCCAAGCTGGCTGAGAACCTCAACGTGTTGCATCCCACCTTTCTGTGCGCGGTGCCGCGGGTCGCGGAGAAGGTCAAAGCCGTTGTGCAAGGAGCGATCTCGGAGATGACCGGGCTGAAGAAGACGATGGCCGACTGGGCGATCGACGTGGGCCACCAGGTTGCCCGGGCGCGGCAGGCCGGCAAGCAGCCCTCGCCGGTGCTGAAGCTGCAGCACCAGTTGGCCGACAAATTGGTGTTGTCCGGCATCCGGGAGAAGTTGGGTGGGCGGCTGCGGTTCGTCATGACCGCCTCGGCACCGCTGGACCGCGACGTCGCATTGTGGTTCGACGCCATCGGAATCCCGGTGGTCGAGGGCTATGGGCTCACCGAGTCATCGGCCGCAACCCTGCTTAACCGCATCGACAGCTACCGCTTCGGAACCGTGGGTGTGCCACTGCCCGGCACGGAGGTCAAGATCGCCGAGGACGGTGAAGTTCTGCTCCGGGGCCCCGGCGTCATGGTCGGTTACCACGAGATGCCGGAAGCCACCGCCGAGGTGCTCGAGCCGGACGGTTGGTTCCACACCGGGGACATCGGCGAACTCGACGCCGACGGATATCTGAAGATCACCGACCGCAAGAAAGATCTGTTCAAGACTTCGCAAGGTAAGTACGTGGCGCCGTCGGCGATCGCTGCTGCGTTCGGCGGAATCTGCCCGGTCGTCAGTGAACTCGTGGTGTACGGCGAAGGCCGCCCGTACGCGGTGGCGCCGGTCGCGCTGGACCCCGACGCGATCAATGCTTGGGCGGCCAAAAATGGCATGGGCGGCAAGTCTTTCGGCGAGATCGCCCGCGACCCGAAGACCCGTGAACTCATCGGCGGGTACATCGACCAGTTGAACGCCGGACTCAACCGCTGGGAGCAGATCAAGAAGTTCTCGATTATCGACCGGGAGTTGTCGATCGAAGCCGGTGACCTGACACCCAGTATGAAGCTGCGCCGCAAGAACGTGGTCAGCAACTTCGCGAACGAACTGGATGCGCTCTACGGGAAGTGACGGCGGATCAATCCGGCCGCCCGGTCGGGACCGTTATTCTCCATCGGTTGTGACGAGTGATCATCCGCGCCGCGACGTGCTCAAAGCCATGTCCGTCGGGGTGCCCTTGGCGGGTATGGGGGGAGTTGTGGGGACGACTGGAACCCCGCAGGCATCCGCCGCCGGACCCGCACTCGATCCGGCGCGGCGGCTGGCTCAAGCCCTGTCGGAGAACGCCGAGGTGGTCGCTCGCGAGGTCGACGGCCTGGGGCCACTGGAGGTCGACCGGGCACTGTTCTTCCTCTTGTCCGCCTACGACATCGCCACCGAGATGTGGTTCCAGAAGGGCGACCCGACCGCTCCGGTACTGACCAGCTGGGAACTGCCGTGGCGCAAGTACGGCGGCGACAACCCGACCACCAGCTATCTGAGTGCGCCGGTCTCGCCGAACCTGCGCTACCGGTTGCGCGGGCCGATTGGCGACGCGGTCTACGCGGGACTGCAGATCTACACCAAGCGGGCGGGGTTCAACGAGCCCTCGGCGAACATCTCCGACACCCGGTTGCTGCGCGACGGTGAGATCGACCTGCTGATCGGCGGTCCGGACCCGGGCGACGGCACCCCGTGGATTCCTTTGGTGGCCGACGACTACCTGGTCATGGTGCGCCTCTACCACCGGCATGTGCCCGGCGTCGTGCCCCCGCCGATCTCGTTGTCCTGCATCGACGCTGCGGCCGGAACGGGGCCGTCGCTGAGCCGGCGGGCCGACGAGGCGGAGGCGTTCTTCCGTGAGTGCGTGCTGTCGACGATGAGCGTCACTGAGGTGCTGCGCCAGGCGGGCGCCAACGGCTACCCGCCCCCGGATGCGCCCGTCCACCAACCGAAGTACACCGGGGCGCTGTTTCCCACCCTCGACAATGCCTACGACGGTTTCTACGTAAGCCTGCAACCCGGCCAGGCGCTCCGACTGCGCGGGCGCCTGCCGGACGCGCGCTTCTGTTCGTTCGTGTTCTACGACCGATGGTTCAACACCCCCGATATCCCGGCTCATCGCTGTTTCCTCACCGGGGAAGACGTCCAACTCGGCACCGACGGCAGCTACGAGATGATCCTCGGCTCGCAAGATCCGGGGCATCCCAACTGGATCGACACCGCAGGACTCAACGAAGGCATCTTCGCCATCCGATACCTGCTGCCGAAGCGACGCGACCTGCCGGTCGTCGAAGTGATCAACCTGGGCTGAAATCCGCGACCATCGCGCCCATCGGTAACCAAGGCGCTGAACAGCACACTGCCCTGGTTCCGGGGTGGCAGCGCTGATCATTCGGTTGTTCGAAAATGCCGCCCAGGCTGTCCATCCGGGGCTACTGTGCCGTCGACAGTCGCGCCGCGGCTTCGGCGGATCCGGCTGTTGCGTGTACCTGCGGCACTCGCCGCAGGGGAGGGACGCGCCTGAAGTAGGTCTCGCCCGTGGAGGTAGCGGTCGGTGCGTCTTTCATTCAGTCGTGGTCTGGCAGTGTTCGCGGTGCCACTCGCCGTGATGATGACGGCGGACTCGCCTCCGCCGGCCAACGCGGTGGATATCTGGCGCTCCCAGGCCGCACCCCTGCCCACCCCGTGGACCGCGCAGGTTGACCCCGACAATGCGCTGCCGGAGTATCCCCGCCCCCAGCTGGCTAGGACCCGTTGGCTCAACCTCAACGGCCTGTGGAGCTATCTGGGCCGCACCCGGGTGAACCCCAACGTGTCGCCGCCCGTCGCGACCGGCTACCCCGAGCAGATCCTGGTTCCCTATCCGCCGGAATCCGCGCTGTCCGGAATCAAGCGTCACAGCGATGAAATGTGGTACCGCAAGGATTTTCGCGTTCCGGCGGACTGGAGCGGGCAGCGGGTTCTGCTGCACTTCGGCGCCGTCGACCAGATCGCCACGGTCTGGGTCAACGACCAGCAGGTGGCCCACCACGAAGGGGGCTTCACCGGATTCAGCACCGACATCACCGACGCGCTTCGTGCAAAGGGCACCCAGGAGATCGTCGTCCGCGCGCAGGACCGCAACGAGGCCAACCCGTTTCCGGTCGGCAAGCAACGCAACCGTCCCGCCGGCCTGTTCTACACCGGGGCGTCCGGGATCTGGCAGACCGTATGGGCCGAACCAGTACCCGCCGCCCACATCGACAAGCTCGACATCACCACAGATCTGCGCGGGCTGACGGTCACCCCGAGGACGGTCGGGACCACCGAGGAACGCGCGGTGGTGTTCGTATCCCAACCCGGCGGTCGCGTCGTCGCCGTCGCCTCCGCCAAGGCCGGTGAACCGATCGGTGTGCCAATCCCCAAACCGCGACTGTGGAGTCCGGCCGACCCTCACCTCTACGACGTGAAGGTCGTCCTGGTCCGGCCGTCCGGCCAGGTCGTCGACACTGTCTCGAGCTATGCCGGATTGCGCACCATCGGAACCGTCACCGATCCAAAGGGCCGGCCGCGGGTCGCATTGAACGGAAAGATCACCTTCCTGCACGGGCCCCTCGACCAGGGCTACTGGCCCGACGGGATCTACACCGCACCCACCGACGCCGCCTTGAGATCCGACCTCGAACGGATCAGGGAGTTGGGCATGAATTTCGTGCGCAAGCACGCCAAGGTCGAGCCGGCCCGCTGGTACTACTGGGCCGACAAGCTCGGTCTGTTGGTGTGGCAGGACATGCCCTCGCTGGACGTCTCGCTGCGCATCCCCGTCGGCCCCGCCCCGGAACCGGTCGTCGCGGCGAAGGTCAACTTCGAGCGCGAACTCCTGGCGATGATCGACCAATTACGCAGCGTCACTTCGATTGTCGGCTGGGTGCCGTTCAACGAGGGCTGGGGCGAGTTCGACACCGCCCGAATCGCCAGCGTGGTCAAGGCCGCCGACCCGACCCGGATGGTCAACGCGAACAGCGGCGTGAACTGCTGCAAGTCGCGCGGGGACACCGGAGCCGGGGACATCTTCGACGACCACACCTATGTCGGTCCCGGTCGGCCGGCCGCCGCGGGAAGGCGCGTCTTGGTGGATGGCGAGTACGGCGGCCTGGGTCTGGTGCCGGGTAAAAACCGGTGGAAGGGCCGGCCGGAGTCCTACGAGATGACCGGCAGCCCGGTGCGGCTGACCGAACGCTATCTGCAGGTGAGCCGGAACCTTGAGGACGTGATCCGCGAAACCGGTCTGTCCGGCGCGATCTACACCCAACTGACCGACGTCGAGAACGAAGTGAACGGGTTCCTCAGCTATGACCGGCAGGTGGTCAAGGTGCCGATTCCGTTGATCGCCGAGCGCAACCGAGCGGTCATCGCTGCGGGCAGTGCCGGCCCACCTGGGCCGGAGATCGCCCGGTGAGGCCGGCGTCGTGATACCGTGCCGCAAAATTTGCTAGCAGACGAGGTCCTGACATGAGTCGCGGCGTTCACGCGGTCCAGCACGAGGTCGAGCACAAGATCAAGCACGACGAGGATGCCCATGGCCTCGCCGGTGTGTCGAGCACCAATAAGAAGATGGCGTTGGTGATCGCGGTGCTGGCCCTGTTCCTGTCCTTCTCCGAGACGGTCGGTAAGAGTTCCCAGACCGCGGCGCTGAACGCCCAGATGGAGGCCAGCAACCTCTGGGGTTTCTTCCAGGCCAAGAGCATTCGCCGCACCGACAACCTGATTGCCGCCCAGCAGGCCCAGATCACTCTCGCCGGTGTCACCGATCCCGAACAGCGCGCGGCGATGGAGAAGCAGGTCGAGGAGTGGAACCAGACCGCTGCGCGCTATAAGTCCGAACCGGCCGCCGCGGACGGTAAGGGCGAGGGCACCGAAGAACTGTCGCGGCGGGCGCAGGACGCCGAGCATCTGCGCGACGAGATGCTGGCGAAGTACCACAACTACGAGTTCGCCTCGGCGGCCTTCCAGATCGGCATCGTGCTGGCCTCGGCCGCCGTGATCACCGGCCTGGCCGTCCCCGGGTTCATCGCCAGTGGGCTTGCACTGGTGGCCGGTGCCGCGTTCATGGGATTGGGACTCCTGGCGCCGCATCTGCTGCATCTGGGCTGACCAGAGCCCGAATCGCGGGCGGTGGGGAATAGTTACGCGGTTGTTAGCAAACCGTGGCCGTGGTGTGCGTGAAATCGCAGTTGTCGCAGCTACCTTTGATATCACCCACCCGAGGAGGGCGCCATGGTCCTGACCGCCGCCTACATCGCCACGGCAATGCTGCTCGCCCCGGTGGTCTTCGTGGCCGCGGAATGGGTCGGGCATGACCATCCACCGCGTCCGTCGCATCGGGTCGCCTACTCCGTTCTGGCTGCCGTCGTGTGGCCGCTTCTGGTGGTGGGCCTGGCGCAGTTTGCCGTGATCGCCGCTGCGCGTCACATTGTCCTGTCACGGTCGGCCGGACCGGGTCTGCCGACGGCCGATCAGTTCGGCGACGACGCCGACACCGCCAAACTGCCACGCGTTGCGGTGCCCTACGTGCGGGTACAGATGGGCACCCCGGCGCACTAAGCCGAGTGGGGGCGCCAATCGGTGCGCCCCCGTCCTCGGACTCTTCCTCACCTACCTCGTTGTCCCCTGGCCGGATTGGAATGTGACGCCGAGTTCCCTGAACTGTTGGACGCCGCGGTGCCGTTGCTGCCTGCAGCGGCTTTCTTGCGTCCGGTAGTCCCCGGGTTACCGCCGGCTTGTGGGTCCGTCGCCGGGGCCTGCGCCGTGTCCACGGCCTCGGTCTCGGGCGCGGCCTCCTGCGCTGGCGGTGTCACCTCGTTCACGCCGTCTTCGGTGCCCTCTGTGCCGCCGTCTTCGCTGCCCTCGGCCACTTGATTGGCGATTGCGTTGCCCAGACCCTCGTCGGCCTGCGACGGTGTGTTCTCGTCCACGGTCTCGAGTACCGCACCGGCATGAGTCGCACCGTCCTCGGGATCTCCGGCATCTTCATCGGTTGCGGCACCGGCGACATCCGAAGCGGTGGCCGGCAGGGCTCCACGGGTCGCGGCGTCGTTGACGGTGCGCGTCATCGCCGTCAGGGCAGCATCCTCACTGGAGAGGTCGGCGCCACCCTCGACGTCGACAGTCGATGCCGCCGCGGCCCCTCCGAGTCCGCCGAACAGACTGCCGATCGCGGTTGCGATGGCGTCGGCGATCGGGCTGCCGTTGAGTCCGCCGAAGATGGCGTTGACGACGATGCCCAGGCCCACGCCGAGCCCCACCAGGACTCCCTGCAGCCCTTCGTTATTCGTGAGCGCATTGACCACATTCACCAGTCCGTCGAACACGGTCTCCACGACCGGTGCGAGTCTGGTGAGCAGGGTGTCAACGATGTCTTCGAGGCCCTGAAGCAGAACGAAGACAACCGGCGCCAGGTTGAGCAGGCCGCCCTGCACGACGGCGACCAGTTCGGTGAGGTCGGGCGGCGGGAAGTTGTCGATGAAATTGTTGATGATGTCGGTCACCGCGCCGGCCCCGAGCGCGTCGGTCAGGCCCTGGACCAGGTCGATGATGTCCTGTGGGAAGGCGGCCAGGGCGTAGGGCTGGTTGACCACCGCGGCGGCCGGGGCGACGGCGGCGATAGTCGGTGGCGCGGTCACCGGAGCGATCGGTGCGACGACGAGCGCGCCGGCTCCGACCAGGCCGACCCCGGTTGTCAGATAGGGGCGTAGTGCTGCATGCATGGTGTGGTTCCCTCCCTGGAGTATGTGGATGTGCGACGCACGCCTACCCCGCTGTAAGGCGATCAACCGCGAATTCTCAGGAACTGCAGTGTTTTGTGTCGGTGACGTCGACGCAAGAAACGATATGGGTTTCATATGAGTATTAATTCGTAAGTTATGAATCATGAGTAGGCGCCACTTTGGCGGGTACATTCGGCGGAGACAGTCAAAGAACAAGGAGTCGGCTTTGTTCGGGATTGCTAGCTATCTCGCCGTGGCGGTGATCA
>CAZRFC010000200.1:0-8073 GCA_964598975.1 uncultured Mycobacterium sp.
CACCCGGCCGGCGTCGACGTCCAGGCAGGGGATGACGCGTACCGCGACGTCGGTGATCATTTCTGGCATCAGCGGTACTCCTCCGGTGATCCGACGCGGGCGAAGATGTCCATGATCTCCTCGTGCACACCGGGAGCGGCGGTCAGCGTAGACCGGGTGTCTACGGTCCACGGCCCGCCGTCGAGGTCGGTCACCACGCCACCGGCTGACCGCACCAGCGCGACCCCGGCGGCGTGGTCCCATATCTTCCCGCCGAAACCGACTGCGGCGCCGAGGATTCCGGCCGACACGAAGGCCATGTCGATCCCGGTGGACCCGTGCATCCGCAGCTTGGACGACACCCGGCTCAACTCCTCCAGTACCGCTACCCGGTAGCGGCCGGGAAAGCGGCCGCCCCAGTCGATGTTGAAGGCGCCGAAAGCCACCATGGAATCCGCCAGTCCGGTCCGGCGCAGCGGCGGCTGAGCGACGCCGTTGACAACCAGCGGTCCGCCCTTGACGGCGGTGTAGCGGTCGCCGGTGAACGGCAGCCAGGTCAGACCGGCCACCGGCTCACCGTCGCGCAGCAAGCCCAGCAGGATGGCCGCCATCGGCGACCCAGCCGCGTAGTTGAAGGTCCCGTCAATCGGGTCGACCACCCATACCAGCGGACCCGACAGGTCGACTCCGCCGAATTCTTCGCCGTGCACGCCGATTCCGGTCGCCGCCTGCAGTTCGGCAACCACCTGTCGCTCGATCGCCAGGTCCACCTCGGTGGCGAAGTCGTTGCCGTGCTTCTGCACGGCAGACTGGGCCCGATGGCCGGCGACGAACGGTTCGGCGGCGCGGTCCAGGATCGCGGCGGCCTCTGCGACAAGCCCCTCGAGGTCGGGCACGTTACCGGGTCACCGCGTCCCTCATCGCTGCCAGCGCCTCGGGCAGCGTGAAACGCCCCGCGTAGAGGGCTTTGCCGACGATTGCACCCTCCACACCGCTACCGGTGAGCGTCGCGATCGCCCGCAGGTCCTCCAGGCTCGACACTCCCCCGGATGCGATCACCGGGGCGTCGGTGCACTCGGCGACACCCTCCAGCAACTCCAGGTTCGGGCCGGTGAGGGTGCCGTCCTTGGTGACGTCGGTGACGACGAATCGTGAACAACCCTCGCCGTCCAGGCGTTCCAGCACCTGCCACAGGTCACCGCCGTCGGTCTCCCATCCGCGTCCGCGCAACCGGTGCTCGTCGTCGACGATCTGCACGTCCAGACCCACCGCGACCTTGTCGCCGAACTCGGCGATGGCCCGGGCGCACCACTGGGGGTTCTCCAATGCGGCGGTGCCGATGTTCACCCGTTCGCATCCGGTGGCCAGCGCCGCCCGCAGGGACGCATCATCGCGGATCCCGCCGGACAGTTCGACCTTGACGTCCAGGGATCGCACTACTTCGGCGAGCAGTTCGGCGTTGCTGCCCCGGCCGAAAGCCGCATCGAGATCCACCAGGTGGATCCATTCGGCGCCGTCGCGTTGCCAGGTGAGTGCGGCCTCAAGGGCGGATCCATACTCGGTTTCGCTGCCGGCCTTACCCTGGACCAGGCGAACGGCGCGGCCCTCGACGACGTCGACGGCTGGCAACAGAATCAGTTCTGCCTCATCACTTTTCATTTCAATCCCTCAACCCAATTCGCGAGCAGCGCCGCACCTGCGTCGCCACTCTTCTCCGGATGAAACTGTGTAGCCGACAGCGGTCCGTCCTCGACTGCCGCCAGGAAGCGGACATGGTGGGTGGCCCAGGTCAGCAGCGCGTCGGGGGAACCCTCCCACTCCTGCGCTGCGTAGGAGTGCACGAAGTAGAACCGGGTGTCGGTAGCCAGGCCATCGAACAGCCTGCTGCCCGCCGCCGGTTCGACGACGTTCCAGCCCATGTGCGGGATGACCGGCGCGTCCAGTCGCGTCACCGATCCCGGCCACTGCCCACATCCGCGGCTCTCCACCCCGAATTCGACTCCGCGGGCGAACAGAATCTGCATCCCGACGCATACGCCGAGAACCGGTCGACCGGCGGTGACCCGTTCGGCGATGATTTCGTCGCCGCCGATCCCCCGCAGTCCGGTCATGCAGGCTTCGAAAGCACCCACCCCCGGCACCACCAGGCCGTCGGCCGCCAGCGCAGCCGACCGGTCGGCGGTCACCGTCGCCTCGGCGCCGACGCGCTCCAAAGCACGCTGCGCCGAGCGGAGGTTGCCGGAACCGTAGTCCAGAACAACCACAGAAGGTGCTGTCACAGAACACCTTTGGTGGATGGCACGCCCACCGCGCGCGGATCGGGCTCGACAGCCTGCCGCAACGCGCGCGCCACCGCCTTGTACTGCGCTTCGGTGATGTGGTGCGGGTCGCGGCCGTAGAGGGTCCGGACGTGCAGCGCGATGCGGGCGTTGGCGGCCAGCGACTCGAAGACGTGCCGGTTGATCACCGTGTGGTACGGGACGCCTGATCCGGAAATGGTGAAGTCCACCAGGTAGTCCGGTTCGCCGGTGTGGACGAAGTACGGCCGGCCCGACACGTCCACGGCGGCGTGCGCCAGAGTTTCATCCATCGGGATGAAGGCGTCGCCGAACCGTCGGATGCCCTTCTTGTCCCCGAGGGCCTGACCCAGCGCGGTGCCGAGCACGATCGCAGTGTCCTCGACGGTGTGGTGGCCCTCGATCTCCACATCGCCGCGGGCGGTGACGGTCAGGTCGAAGCTGGCGTGGGTGCCCAGTGCGGTGAGCATGTGGTCGAAGAACGGCACGCCGGTGTCGATAGCGACCCGGCCGGTGCCGTCGAGATCGAGTTCGACGACGATGTCGGACTCCCGCGTTTTGCGCTCGACCCGGGCACGGCGGATCGCCGGCGGGCAGGAGCGCAGCGATTCGGGATTTGTATCTGTCATGTCGCTCCTAGTGGCTCGGCTAGTTCGGTGGCCGCGAGTCTGCCGCTCGCGGCGAGGAATTCGTCGTTCTCCTCAGGCAGACCGATCGTCACCCGCAGGTAACCGGGGATTCCCACGTCACGGATCAGCACTCCGTCGGCCAGATAGTGCTCCCACGCTTTGCCGGCGTCGACGAACAGGCCGAACAGCACGAAGTTGGCGTCGCTGGGGATCACCCGGAAACCCAGTTGCAGCAGGGCCGCGCTGACCCGGTCGCGTTCGGCGGCCAGGGCTGCCACCGAGGCCAGCGTTTCGTCTGCGTGGCGCAGCGCTGCCCGGGCGGCCACCTGGGTCAGCGTCGACAGGTGATACGGCAGCCGGACCAGCAGCACCGCCTCGATCACTGCCGGGGCGGCCACCAGGTAGCCCAGCCGACCACCGGCGAAGGCGAAGGCCTTGCTCATGGTCCGGCTGACGATCAGCCGCGCCGGGTACTCATCGAGCAGTGCGACGGCGCTGGGCTGGCTGGAGAATTCACCGTAGGCCTCGTCGACGATGAGCACACCGGTAGTCATGGCGTCCAGCAGCCGCCGAAGATCGATCAGCGGAATGCTCTGCCCCGTCGGATTATTCGGACTGGTCACGAAGACGACGTCGGGCTTCTCGGCGCGGATCGCGGCGATCGCGGCATCGACGTCCAGGCTGAAGTCGGCAGCCCGCACCGCCTCGACCCAGCGGGTCTGGGTGCCGTCGGAGATGATCGGATGCATCGAGTATGACGGCACGAAACCGATTGCGCTGCGGCCGGGACCGCCGAACGCCTGCAGAAGTTGCTGCAGGATCTCATTGGATCCGTTTGCCGCCCAAACATTCTCGACCGCCACGCCAACGCCGGTCCTGGCGGTCACATACGCGGCCAGGTCGTTCCGCAGGGCGACGGCGTCGCGGTCGGGGTATCGGTGCAGCTGCTTGGCAGCCTCGCGCACGGCTTCGGCGGCATCATCGACGAGCGCGGCACTGGGCGGGTGCGGGTTCTCATTGGTGTTGAGCCGCACCGGGACGTCGAGTTGGGGCGCGCCATAGGCTGATTTGCCGCGCAGGTTGTCCCGCAACGGCAGGTCGGCCAGACCCACCTGCTTGCCCACAGTCATTACCGCTCGAACCTCCGGCGGACGGCCTCGCCGTGCGCGGGCAGATCCTCGGCATTGGCAAGGGTGATCACGTAGCCGGAGACGTCCTTGAGAGCGGCTTCGGTGTAGTCGACGACATGGATACCGCGCAGGAATGTCTGAACGGACAGGCCGCTGGAGTGCCTGGCGCAGCCTGCTGTGGGCAGCACATGGTTCGAGCCGGCACAGTAGTCGCCCAAGCTCACAGGAGTCCACGGGCCGACGAAAACCGCACCGGCGGAACGGATCCGAGCAGCCACGCCGGGGGCGTCGACAGTCTGGATTTCCAAGTGCTCGGCGGCGTAGGCGTTAACGACCCGCAGGCCGGTATCGACGTCGTCAACCAGAACGATCGCCGACTGGGGGCCGCCCAATGCCTCCGCGACCCTCTCCTTGTGCGTGGTGGTCTGCAACTGCATCGCCAATTCCGCATCGGTGGCGTCGGCCAGTTCGAGGCTGTCGGTGACCAATACGCTGGCTGCCATCACATCATGCTCGGCCTGACTGATCAGATCGGCGGCCACATGGACCGGGTCGGCGGTGTGGTCGGCGAGGATGGCGATCTCGGTGGGACCGGCCTCGGAGTCGATGCCGACCTGCGATCGGCAGATCCGTTTGGCCGCAGTGACGTAGATGTTGCCGGGGCCGGTGATCATGTCGACCGGCACCAACTCGGACCCGTCGGTGTCAACGCCACCGTAGGCCAACAATGCCACCGCCTGCGCGCCACCGACCGCCCACACCTCTTCGACGCCGAGCAGTGCGGCGGCGGCCAGGATGGTCGGATGCGGCAGACCGCCGAAGGCGGCCTGCGGTGGGCTGGCGACCACCAGCGATTCCACCCCGGCGGCCTGCGCGGGCACCACGTTCATTACCACGCTGGACGGGTAGACCGCGGTGCCGCCGGGGACATAGAGCCCGACCCGTTCGACCGGAACCCAGCGCTCGGTGACCGTCGCGCCCGGCGCCAACCGGGTGGTGGTGTCGGTGCGGCGTTGGTCTGCGTGCACCGCCCGGGTGCGCTCGATGGCCACCGCCAAGGCGGCGCGCACATCCGGGTCCAAACGACTCAGGGCGGCGTCGAGTTCGGCGACCGGGACCCGGACGCTGTCGGGTCGCACACCGTCGAACCTCGCCCCGTACTCCAGAGCCGCGACCGCTCCCCGGTCGGCGATGTCGTCGACGATCGGACGCACGGTCGGGACCACCGCGTCGACGTCGACACAGCCCCTGGGCAGCGCGGCACGTAACTGCGCGGCGGTCATAGCGCGGCCGCGCAGGTCGATACGGGAGATCTGGGGTGACGGATTGCTCATCGCCTGCCATTGTCCCTGATCGGACAATGGATAGAAAAATCCTTTATGTATCGGTTGGGCCGCATCGGTCTCTGCGCCCGGCGATAATGCTGCGATGCGCTGGGAACTGTGGTTGGCGTTCATCGGGGCGTCGGTTGCGATCAGTGTTTCGCCAGGTGCAGGCGCCATCCAGTCGATGGCGACCGGGCTCACCCACGGCCTGCGACGAGGCTGGTGGAGCGTCGCCGGCCTGCAGATCGGTCTGATGACCCAACTGGCGGTGGTGGCAATCGGCCTCGGCGCCGCGGTGTCGCAGTCTCTGGTCGCCTTCACGGTGATCAAGTGGATCGGCGTGCTGTACCTGATCTATCTCGCCGTTCGGCAATGGCGGGCTGCGGCCGAAGAACTCGACGTCGGGACCGCTGGCGACAGCGGTCGGCTGTCCCTGCTGGTCCGGGGTGCGCTGGTGAACCTAACCAACCCCAAGGGTCTGGTGTTCCTGTTGGCGGTGCTCCCCCAGTTCGTGGTGCCAACCCAACCGCTGTTGCCGCAGTACCTGGCGATCGGAAGCACCATGCTGGTGGTCGATGTGCTGGTGATGGGCGCCTACACCGGATTGGCTGCCCGCCTGCTGAAAGTCCTGCGTACTCCGCGCCAGCAGACCGCGTTGAACCGAACGATGTCCGGGCTGTTCGCCGCCGCGGCCGTCGGACTGTCCCTGGTCCGCCGCAGCGCAGCGGCATGATGGGACGTATGCGCGATCACCCCAACAATGCCCCGGGCGTTCCGATGAAGTTCCCGGTCTGGTTCGAAAACTTCCAAATCAGGTACATCAATCCCGTCGCGGTGCCGATCGCCCGCTTCGTGCCGGGCATCACGGTGATCAAGCACCGCGGCCGAAAGTCCGGCCGAGGCTTCGAGACGGCGGTGTCGGCCTACCGTAGCGGCCACACCGTCGCGATCATGCTGGCACATGGGAAGACGAACTGGGTCAAGAACATTCTTGCCGCCGGGGAGGCCGACATCCGCCTTCGCGGGCGCGACGTGCACCTAGTCAACCCGCGCATCGTCGAGGCCGGCACCGACGATCCGTCACTACCGCTGCTGGCCCGACTGGCGGCCAAGCGGGGGGTCGGTGTGTTCGTCGCCGACATCGCCTGAGCTAGAGGTCCAGCCCGATATCGAGCACCCGCACCGAATGGGTGAGCGCCCCGACTGCCAGGTAGTCCACCCCGGTCCCGGCGTACTCCGCGGCGGTGTCCAGCGACAGCCCGCCGGAGGACTCCAGCAGCACACCTGGGGCGCGGGTGTCGCGGCGCTGAACCGCGATCTGGGTCTGCCAGACCGGGAAGTTGTCGAGCAGGATCAACTGCACGTCCTCACCGAGCACCTCATCGAGTTGCTCGAGGGTGTCGACCTCGACCTCGCACGGCAGATCCGGCGCGGCGGCGCGCACCGCACGCAGGGCGGCCACCACCGAACCCGCGGCGGCGACGTGGTTGTCCTTGATGAGCGCGGCGTCACCGAGGCCCAACCGGTGGTTGACTCCCCCGCCGACGCGCACCGCGTACTTCTGCAGCGCCCGCAGACCGGGCAGCGTCTTGCGGGTGTCGCGGATCTTGGCCTTCGTGCCCTCGACCGCGTCCACCCACGCCGCTGTCGCGGTGGCGATACCGGAGAGGTGGCACACCAGGTTCAGCATCGTGCGCTCCGCGGTCAGCAGCGCACCGGTCGGGGCCGAAAGACGCAGCAGTGCCTGCCCGGGTTGCAGCCGGGTGCCGTCCTCGACACGCTCGGTCACCCGATAGCAGTCGGCGCCGACCACCTCGTCGAGCACCATCAGGGCCAGGTCGATGCCCGCGGCGACGCCGGCCTCGCGGGCCACCATGGCGGCCTCGGTCACCGCGTCGGCGGGCACGGTGGCCACCGTGGTCACGTCCGGGCCGTAGCGCAGGTCCTCATCCAGTCCGCGACGGATGACCACCAGCGCCTCGGACCTCTCGTCGGCGGACAGGCTCATGGCATCGGGGCGGCGAGGGCCGGCCGATCGTAGACCGTGCTGCTGACGGCCTGGGCCGGTTCGGTGTCCGGGAAGTCGCCGCGGTGGTGGCAGCCACGGCTCTCAGTGCGGTCCAGTGCCGCAGCGGCGACCACGCGGGCGGCGGCGGTCAGAGCGACGTCTTCGAAGTCGGCCCGGGTCCGGATCGTCCGGGCCGGCGCATCATTCAGGACGGCGGCCAGGTCCCGCAGACCTTCACCGTCGCGGACCACCGACGCCCATCGGGTCATTGCCTGCTGCAGATCGCCGCGGTCGTGCGAAACATGCTGCTGCGATTCGACATTCGCCATCGTTGGACCAGAGCCAGCAGCGTGCTCGGCGGCGACGCGTCCGGCCCGCCCGCCGACCACCAGGCCCTCGAGCAGGCTGTTGGACGCCAGGCGGTTGGCGCCGTGCATACCGGTGCGGGCCACCTCGCCCGCGGCGAGCAGTCCGGGAAGTTCGGTACGTCCGTACACGTCGGTGCTGACCCCGCCGCAGCTGTAGTGGGCGCCGGGCACCACCGGAATCGGCTGGCAGGTCGGGTCGATCCCCGCCGCACGGCATGCCGCGGTCACCGTCGGGAACCGCTGCTCGAAACGCTCGATGGACCGGGCGTCGAGGAACACGCACTCGTCGCCGGTCTCCCGCAACCGCGCGTCGATCGCCGCGGCCACCACGTCGCGG
>CAZRFC010000201.1:0-7637 GCA_964598975.1 uncultured Mycobacterium sp.
ATCTCGCCCAAGAGACCTACGTGGCGATGGCGCAGCGCAACGGTAAACGGCTTGTCGCCGTCATGATGTACGGCAAGGACGAACTCTGGGATCAGGGCCGGGCGCTGCTCGACTGGGGCTTCGCGCAAGGGTAGTCCCCGTCGACCATGCACTCGGGGCGCGTTTTTCGAGGGTTTCTCCGCCCTGGCCGCACGCTCAATGCAATCAGTAGACCGCACCGCGCAGGATTATCCGGTCCGGCCGGGCCAGCACCTCCGGCCCAGAGCGCGGATCCTCGGCGAAGCACAACAAGTCCGCCTGCGCATCGTCGGCCAGGACGGGCCGCCCCAGCCACCCGCGAGCGTCCCAGCAGGCTGCACCCACCGCCTCCGTCGGCGTCATCCCGATCCCCTTGAGAGCCTCCACCTCCCGAGCGATCAGGCCGTGCGGGAGGTTTCCGCCGGCGTCGCTGCCGGCGTAGATGGGAACACCGGCCTCCCGGGCCGCGCCGACCCGCTGACGACGTCGCGCGTAGAGGTCGCGCATATGGGCGGCGTACATCGGGAATCGTGTTGCGGCTGCGGCGAATGCCGGGAAGTTCTCGATGTTGATCAGGGTGGGCACCAGCGCTGTGCCGCGGTCGGCCATCAACGCGACGGTGTCCTCGGTCAGACCGGTGCCGTGCTCGATGCAGTCGATGCCCGCCCTGATCAGTCCGGGCAGGGCGTCCTCGCCGAACACATGCGCAGTGACTCGGGCACCCTCGGCGTGCGCGGCAGCGACCGCCGCAGTCAGGACGTCGTCGGACCACAGCGGCGCCAGGTCACCCACCGACCGGTCGATCCAGTCGCCGACCAGTTTCACCCAGCCGTCACCACGGCGGGCCTGTTCGGCCACCGCGGCGGGTAGCTGGGCTTCGTCCTCCAATTCGACGGCGTAGCCCGGCAGATATCGCTTTGGCCGGGCGAGATGCCTTCCCGCCCTGATGATTTGGGGAAGATCGCGATGGGCATCGAGGCTGCGGGTGTCGGTCGGGGATCCGCAGTCCCGTAGCAGCAACGCCCCGGCGTCGCGGTCTGCTTCGGCTTGGGCGATCGCCTCGTCGAGCCCGACCGCGCCGTGCGGGCCGAGGCCGACGTGACAGTGCGCATCGACCAGTCCCGGGATGATCCAGCCGCCGTCCCAGATCGTCTGGGCGCCCTTGACCGGCTCCGCGCGCAGGACACCGTCAGCGATCCACCACTGCACCGGTTCGCCGTCGGGCAGCCCGCAGCCCCGAACGTGCAGCGGGGCGTTTATCGCTGGCCCGGGAACTTCAGCTTGGACAGGTCGAATCCGGCCAGACCGGGAGGCAATTCGTTGAGTCCCTCGGGCATCTGGGACAGATCCGGGAAGCCTCCCGGCAGATCAGCCATACCGGCTCCCATCAGCGGGTTGCGGGCCTTCGCCGGCGTCGGACCCCGCCCCTTGCCTTTGCCCTTCTTCTTGTTGTTCTTGGAACTGCGCTTGGTCGACCGCCGGCCGAAGCCCATGCCCATGGCGCCGGCCATCTGCGACATCATCTTTCGAGCCTCGAAGAACCGGTCGACGAGCTGATTGACCTCCGAGACGCTCACCCCGGAACCGTTGGCGATCCGCAGTCGCCGTGAGGCGTTGATGATCTTCGGATCGGCACGTTCCTCGGGGGTCATGCCACGGATGATGGCCTGCAACCGGTCGAGGTGACTGTCGTCGACGGCGGCCAGGGCGTCCTTCATGCCGGCCGCGCCGGGCAGCATGCCCAGCAGGTTTCCGATCGGCCCCATCTTGCGGATCATCAGCATCTGCTCGAGGAAGTCCTCGAGCGTCAGCTCACCTGAACCTATCTTGGCGGCGGCTTCCTCGGCCTTCTGTGCGTCGAAGACCTGCTCGGCCTGCTCGATGAGCGAGAGCACATCGCCCATGCCCAGGATTCGGCTGGCCATCCGGTCGGGATGGAAGACGTCGAAGTCCTCCAACTTCTCGCCGGTCGACGCGAACAGGATCGGCACCCCGGTGATCTCCCGCACCGACAGTGCCGCGCCGCCGCGCGCGTCGCCGTCGAGTTTGGTCAGCACCACGCCGGTGAAGCCGACACCCTGGCCGAATGCCTCGGCGGTGGCCACAGCATCCTGGCCGATCATCGCGTCCAGGACGAACAGCGTCTCGTCGGGTTGCACAGCGTCGCGGATAGCAGCCGCCTGGGCCATCAGCACGTCGTCGATGCCGAGGCGGCCGGCGGTGTCGATGATGACCACGTCGAAGAGCTTGGACCGGGCTTCGGCCAGCCCCGCGGCGGCGACGGAAACCGGATCCCCCGGGCCAGCGCCTGCGGATTCGGCGGCGTCGGCAGAGGTCCCCGGATGGGGGGCGAAGACGCTCACACCGGCTCGTTCGCCGACGATCTTGAGCTGGCTCACCGCCCCGGGACGCTGCAGATCGCACGCCACTAGCAGCGGGGTGTGGCCCTGGCCGCGCAGCCAGTTCGCCAGCTTGCCCGCGAGTGTGGTCTTGCCGGCGCCCTGCAGGCCGGCCAGCATGATCACCGTCGGCGGGGTCTTGGCGAAGTGCAGTTGGCGGGTCTCGCCGCCGAGGATGCCGATGAGCTCCTCGTTGACGATCTTGACAACCTGCTGGGCGGGGTTGAGCGCGCCGGAAACCTCGGCTCCGCGGGCGCGTTCCTTGATCCGGCCGATGAATTCGCGCACCACAGCCAGCGATACGTCGGCCTCCAGCAGCGCCAGCCGGATCTCCCTGGCGGTGGCGTCGATATCGGCGTCGGTCAGCCGGCCTTTACCGCGCAATCCGGAGAGCGCACTGGTCAACCGGTCGGAGAGGGATTCAAACACGCTGTCAGCCTACCCAGCAGCGCTCGGCCGCCCGGGCGAACCCGCTCAGCCCGCCTCGGCTGCCGGCTTTGGCGGCGGAGCGGGAAGCGCGGCATAAAGCTCGCGCTCCAGGGTGTCTCTCGCCGCCACCGAGGTTGGTGCCGAGATGGCGAACACGTCGATCACCGTGGAGCCGAAGGTGGTGATCTTGGCCCACTCGATGTCCACCCCAGCCCGCTCGAACACCGAGGTGAGCACCGCCAACAGCCCGGCGCGATCGGTGGCGCGCACCTCCACCAGTTGCCGACCGGTCCGGTCGGGCTCGTGCCAGAGCACTCGCGGTGGCGCCGGCGTGGCCGCCGGTACCGCCGTTTTGGGGTCCCCGGCCCGTTCGGTGCCGTACTGCGCGGTCTCCCGGTCGCGTTTCTGCAGCGCCGCTACGACGTCGGACTCCCCGCCCATCGCGACGATGAACTGCTGGCGTAACAACTCGGCCGCCGGCGGAGACCCGAAGTGCGGGGACACCACAAAGGTGTTGATGGCCGACCCTCGGCCGTCCTGCACGGCGCTGTTCACCGACGCCGAGTGCACGCTGAGCGCGTTGAGCGCCAACACCCCCGCGGCCTTGGACAACAGCCCGCGGCGATCGGGGGCGATCATGGTGACCGCGTAGGTGTGCGGTGACACAGCCGGGGCGATCTCCACGTGGACGGCACCGTCGCGAGCCAGCGAAAGGTGTTCAGGGGGAATCGGTTCGGGCTGCGGTTCGGGTTCACCAGCCATCATGGCGCGGCAGCGGCGAACCAGATCCCCGATGAGGGCCGCCTTCCAGTCGCCCCAGACTCCGGGCCCCGTGGCAAGCGAATCAGCCTCGGCGAGGACCTGTAGCAGTTCCAGCAGCACCGAGTCGCCGTCGACTGCCTCCACGACTGCACTGATGGTGGCCGGATCCTTGAGGTCCCGACGGGTGGCGACCGTGGGAAGCAGCAGATGGTGGCGGACGATCGCCGACAGCATCCTGACGTCGGAGGGCCATAAACCCATCCGCTCCCCTACCCGGGTAGCCAGTTCGGCACCCACGACGCTGTGGTCCCCAGCACGGCCCTTACCGAGGTCATGGAGCAATGCGCCCAGTATCAGCAGATCCGGCCGCGAGACCCGAGTGGTGAAAGCGCTTGCACGGGAGACGGTTTCGACCAGATGACGGTCGACGGTCCAAGTGTGCACCGGGTCACGCGGCGGGAGGTCGCGGACCACGCCCCACTCTGGGAAGAGCCGGCCCCACAATCCGGTGCGGTCGAGCGCCTCGATGGTGGTGACCGTTGTCGGGCCGGCGGTGAGCAGGACCAGCAAGTCTTCGAGGGTGTCGCGCGGCCAGGGCTGCCGTAATTCGGGTGCGCTGTCGGCCAGTCGGCCCAGTGTCGACGCCGAGATCGGGATGCCGGTGGTTGCCGACGCGGCGGCGACCCGCAGCGTCAGACCGGGGTCACGCTGCGGTCTGGCATCGCGGGCCAGCACCACCTCGCCCGCGAAGGCGACGACACCTTCGTCGAGAGGGCGTCGCACCGGGCGGCGTAGGGCGGACAGGCCGCGGCGCGGCAGCGCGTTGGCGGCAGTTCGCACCCCCGCGTCGACGTAGTAGCTGACCGTCCGAGCGGCGTCGGACAACGCCCGCGCAAGGTCGAACCGATCACCGATCCGCAATGCCGCACCGATCTCGTCGGCGTACTGGGCCAGCAGTTGATCGCGCCCGCGCTTGGAGACCCGGTGCAGTTCGGTGCGGACGTTGAGCAGAACCAGATGTGCCGCGCCCAGAGATCCGGCCGGCGAGTCCGGCGCCAGGCTGGGATAAACGTCGGCCAGTTGGGCGATCGCCAGGGCATTGAGCAACTGAACGTCACGAAGTCCGCCCATCCCGGACTTCAGGTCCGGTTCGGCGCGGTGGGCGATCTCGCCGCTGCGCTGCCAGCGCGCCCTGGTCTGCTCGACCAGATCGTCGAACCGGGAAACGATTCCGGTCCGCCACTGCCGCCGGGCACCGGAGACCAACTGAACAGACAGATCCTCGTCGCCGGCGATATGACGGGCTTCCAGCATCGCCAGACCGGCCGAGATGTCGGTACCGGCGACGTGCAGCGCCTCCGAGACGGTCCGGACACTGTGGTCAAGCCGAATATTGGCGTCCCACAACGGGTACCAGAGGAGCTCGGCGACCTGCGTGACCGTCTCTGCCGGCATGTTGTCATGCAGCAGCATGAGGTCCATATCGGAGTAGGGCACCATCTCCCGGCGGCCCAGGCCGCCGGTCGCGACGATGGCGAAACCGCTGCCGGAAGTGATGCCCAGTTCGGCCGCCTTGGTGGTCAGCCAGAGTTCGTGCAGATCCAGTAACGCCTCACGTAGAGCCGCGGCGTCGAGTCGGCGCTGACCGCAGTCGAGCAATTGCCGGCTCGCCGCTGCCAGGTCCTTGGCCGGGTGCAGCGACTCCACCGCCGGGGGTTTCCACCTCCCGGCGGAACCCGCCGGGAGGTGGAAGTCGGCCGAACCGTTCTTCTGCTTGGTCATGGCCTGGCCCGCACGCCTACAGCGCGTCGGTTCCCCGCTCGCCGGTACGCACCCGGACGATCGTTTCCACCGGACTCACCCAGACCTTGCCGTCACCGATCTTGCCGGTCCGCGCGGCAGCGACGATGACGTCGACCACCTTGTCCACGACGGTGTCGTCGACGACGACCTCGACGCGAACCTTGGGCACGAAGTCCACCGCATATTCGGCGCCGCGGTAGACCTCGGTGTGGCCCTTCTGCCGCCCGTATCCCTGAACCTCGCTGACCGTCATGCCTAGGACGCCAAGCTCTTCCAGGCCGGTCTTGACGTCTTCCAGAGTGAACGGCTTGACGATCGCAGTGATCAGCTTCATATTCCCTATACCTCCGCGCCTTGACGTGAGAAAACCGAGCTACCGCCACCGCCGCCGCCGGCGACGGCGAAGTCGTACGCGGTCTCTGCATGTTCGGACTCGTCGATTCCCGAAGCCTCGGCTTCGCGGTCGAGTCGTAGTCCGATCGTGTACTTCACAACCAAGGCCAAGATAGCCGTGACGACCGCCGAGTAGCCCAGAACCGCGAAGGCACCCGCCGCCTGCCGCAGCAGCTGATCGAACCCACCGCCGTAGAACAGGCCGTTGACCGCCGCCGGCGCTTCCTCGGTCGCGACAAGCCCGACCATCAGGGTGCCGACCAGACCACCGACCAGGTGCACACCGACCACGTCCAGTGAGTCGTCGAAACCGAATTTGAACTTCAATCCGACAGCCAGCGCACATAGGATGCCGGCCACCGCACCGATCGCCAACGCCCCCAGCACGTTCACTGACGAGCAGGCCGGCGTTATGGCCACCAGGCCGGCGACGATGCCCGAGGCGGCGCCCAGCGAGGTTCCGTGACCGTCGCGAATCCGCTCGGTCAGTAGCCAGCACAACATCGCCGCGGCCGTGGCGACCGTCGTGGTCACGAACGTGGTCCCGGCGATACCGCCGGCGCCGATCGCCGAACCGGCATTGAAGCCGTACCAGCCGAACCACAGCAGTCCGGCCCCGAGCATCACGAACGGCAGATTGTGGGGACGCATCGGCGTACCCGGCCACCCGGAGCGCTTGCCCAGGATGAGCGCCAACACCAGTGCCGCGATGCCGGCATTGATGTGAACCGCCGTCCCGCCCGCGAAGTCGATGGCCTTGAGTTCATTGGCGATCCAGCCACCGGTCTCGGCTGTCACTCCATCGAAGGCGAAGACCCAGTGCGCCACCGGGAAGTAGACGAAGGTCGCCCACAGCGCCGCGAACAACAGCCAACCGCCGAACTTGAGTCGGTCGGCCACCGCACCGGAGATCAGCGCGACGGTGATGATGGCGAACATCAACTGGAACGCCACGAACACCGTCATCGGGATTGTGCCGGCCAGTGGGATGTTCACCGCCTCGACCGCCTCGATGCCCGCCACCGGATCGGCGATCACCTCGACGACGGCATTACCGCCGATCAGGCCCTTGAGTCCGAAGTACTGTCCCGGATCCCCGAACAGCCCGGACTTGTCATTGCCGAAAGCGATCGAATATCCGTAAAGCACCCAGAGCACCGTCACCACGCCCATGGCACTGATGCTCATCATGATCATGTTCAGCACGCCTCGGGCGCGCACCATGCCGCCGTAAAAGAATGCCAGACCTGGTGTCATCAACAGCACGAGCGCGGCGCTGGCGAGCATCCACGCGGTGTCACCAGTGTCCGGCACTCCCATAACCGGGAATAGGTCCACTCGCATTTCCTCCTTTACATCGCCGTCCGGCTCTGTATGAGGAACCTTGCGCAGCCCGTGTTTCGGGCGCCGCTCTGCGGTGTTTCACCCAGGTGAACGAAACCGCGACGTGAGTTTCCGGGCCGTTAACTGGCGGGTTAACCGACCCGTCAGCCCAACAGAGCGTCGACGAAGGCCTCCGGCTCGAAGGGGGCCAGATCGTCGGGCCCCTCGCCCAGGCCCACCAGCTTCACCGGGACGCCCAGTTCCTGCTGCACCCGGAACACGATGCCGCCCTTGGCCGTCCCGTCCAGTTTGGTCAGCACCACCCCGGTGATGTCGACGACGTCGGCGAATACCCGCGCCTGGGTGAGACCGTTCTGGCCGATGGTGGCGTCCAGTACCAGGAGCACCTCGTCGACGGCGGCGGCCCGCTTCTCCATCACCCTCTTGACCTTGCCCAGTTCGTCCATCAGGCCGGTCTTGGTGTGCAGCCGACCCGCGGTGTCGATGACC
>CAZRFC010000201.1:7647-8065 GCA_964598975.1 uncultured Mycobacterium sp.
GATGACCACGACGTCGGCGCCGGACTCGACGCCCGTGTCCACTGCATCGAAGGCCACCGATGCCGGGTCGGCTCCCTCGGGCCCTCGGACCACGTCGGCACCGACACGCGACGCCCAGGCCTGCAATTGGTCAGCTGCGGCGGCGCGGAAGGTGTCGGCGGCACCTAGAACGACGCGGCGGCCATCGGCCACCAACACCCGAGCCAGCTTTCCGACCGTCGTGGTCTTGCCGGTTCCGTTGACGCCCACCACCAGCAGCACCGAGGGCTTGTCGTCGTGCGGCAACGCCCGGATGGAGCGGTCGAAGTCGGGGTTGAGTTCGGAGACGAGAACTTGTTTCAGCACCGCCCGGGCCTGCGCCTCGGTGCGCACACTCCCGGCGGCCATCCCAGCCCGCAGGTGGTCGACCACGGACGTG
>CAZRFC010000202.1:0-7944 GCA_964598975.1 uncultured Mycobacterium sp.
AGCCTGATCTCGATGTTCCTCGACTTCCACCGGCCGCTGGTCGAGGCCGGCTTGGTTTACGTGACAATGCCTCCGCTGTTCGTGGTTTATGACCCCGAGACGCGGATCTACTGCCAGGACGAGGGTGAGCGCGACGAGGCCGTGGCGCGCCTGAAGGCGACGTCGAAGAAGAAGGTCGAGGTGCAGCGAAACAAGGGCCTCGGCGAGATGAACGCCGACGACTTTTGGAACACCGTGCTCGACCCCGCTCAGCGCACCGTCTACCGGATCAGCCCCGACGACAAAGCCGAGAACCTGCACACCATTCTGTTCGGCGGACCGCCGGAGGGACGCCGCGACTGGATGGCCGCGGCCGCCGCCCGCATTGATACCGCCACCCTCGACCTCGACTAGGAGACGCCGACATGTCTGTTATCGAGCAGAACCCCGACCTGGTCCACGACGTTTCCGCGGACGACTACTGGAATCGCTATCAGCTCATCTTCGCGCTCTACTCGGTGTCCGACCGGGCGATACCGTCGGCGTACGACGGGCTCAAGCCCGGTCAGCGGCGACTGCTGTACCAGATGTATTCATCGAATCTGTTGCCCGGCAACAAACCTCAGAAGTCCTCGAAGGTCTGCTCTGCGGTGACCGGCAACCTGCACCCTCACGGCGGGGCCGCCATGTATGGCGCGGCGGCGCTGCTGGCCGCGGACTTCCAGCGGGTCAAGATCATCGACGGCCAGGGCGCGTTCCCCCGTATCCAGGGCGACATCCCGGCTGCCGACCGCTACACCGAGATGCGGCTTTCGCCTGCCGGCGCTGCGCTGACCGCTGAGCTGTCCGACAACGCGGTGCCGATGACGGAGACGTTCGACGGCGAGTGGGTCGAGCCGACCGTGCTTCCGGCGCGCTTCCCGGTCCTGTTGTGCAACGGCGCGGTCGGCATCGCCGAGGGCTGGGCCACCAAGGTGCCCGCCCACAACCCGCGCGACGTGATGGCTGCCTGCCGGGCGCTGCTGGCCAAGCCGAAGCTGTCCGACGACGAACTCATGGAGCTGCTTCCAGGCCCGGACTGGGGCTGCGGCGGATCGGTAGTCGGCTCCGACGGTCTGCGCGACTACATCACCACCGGGAAAGGCTCGTTCACCGTGCGGGGGAAGGTGGAGGTGGATGGACGCAACGTCGTCATCACCGAACTGCCGCCCGGCGTGGCCAGTTCCACTGTCCAGGAACGCATCCGCTCTCTGATCACCGGCGGCGACCTACCCGGGGTGGCGGATATGACCGACCTCACCGACCGCCGCAACGGGTTGCGGATCGTGGTCACCCCCAAGCGCGGCCATGATCCGCAGCAGCTGGTGAAGTCCCTGCTGGCGCTCACCCCACTGGAGGGAACGTTCGCCGCCAGCCTGGTGGCTCTCGACGCCGACCGTATCCCCCGGTGGTGGTCGGTGCGGGAGTTGATCACCGCCTTCCTGACGCTGCGCGACTCGGTGGTGGTGCGCCGCAGTGAGCACCGGCTCGAAAAAGTCACCGCGCGGAGGCATCTGGTGGCCGGACTTCTGCTGGTGCACATCGACATCGACGCCGCCGTCGCGGTGATCCGCGGTTCGGACACCGTCGACGAAGCCCGCGCCGGGCTGTGTGAACGCTTCAAAATCGACGGGCTGCAGGCCGACTACGTGCTGGCCATGCAGTTGCGCAGACTGACCCGCCTTGACGTCCTGGAGCTGCGCACCGAGGCCGACAAGCTCGACGCCGAATTCGCCCAGCTCACCGAGCTGCTCGAATCCCCCAAGGCGCGAAGGAAACTCATCGACTCCGAGCTCAAGCAGACCGCAAAGCTGTTCGACGGACCGGCGTTCGACCGGCGCACCACCTTGGACTTCGACGCCACCCCGGTCAATGGCGCCGGCGGTGACGACGCCACCAAGGAACGCAAGCCCAACCCGAACTGGCGCCTGGACCACCAGGGCATCCTGTCTGATAGCCACGGCGACCTGCTCTCCGGTGGACTCGGCTGGGCGGTGTGGACCGACGGCCGAATCAAGTTCACGACCGGGGCCGGACTGCCCACCAAGGTGCGCGACGTCCCGGTCGCCCCCGACATCACCGGACTGCTGTGCTCCGGGGTGCTGGCCGAGGGTGCGCATATGGCGCTGGTCACCCGCCGCGGCAAGGTGCTGCGCATCGATCCCTCGACCGTCAACCCCCAGGGCGCGGCCGGCAACGGGGTCGCCGGGGTTCGCCTGGCCGCCGACGGTGACGAGGTGATCGCCGCACTGCCGATCACCGGAGCCGACTCCGAGGCGATTCTGTCGGTGTCTGAGAAGGGCTGGAAGGTCACCGCCTGCGCCGACATCCCGGTGAAGGGCCGCGGCGGCGGTGGGGTCGGCTTCCACCCCTTCGTCAACGGCGAAGACGCGCTGCTGTCGGTGAGCGTCTCCCCCACCGGCTTCACCCGTAACGGCAGGCGGGTTCGCGCCGAGGCCCGCGCCAAAGCCACGGTGAAAAGCGCTGCGGGCGGGATCGTCCCCGCCGAGCAGTAGTGCCCGGAGTGGCCGGAGCCAGGCTGCTTGTCGGGGTGAGCGCAGCAGAACTACCCCTGCCCGCACAGGCGTTGTCGGACCCCGCGATTCCGCGACCGGCGGACTCCCGGTTTCAGGTCCGGCGCACGCATCTCATCTGGATTCCGTTGGCGTGGCTGGGCCCCCTGCTGGTCGTCGGGTTCTCCAGCCTGCGGATGACGATCGCCGCCTGGCCGGACCCGGGCGCGGGACCCGCCCGCGTCATCTACGGCTCAATGGCGGTGATCTGCCTGTTCTTCGCCGCCGTCAGCGCCCACCGACTGGTCCTCGGCATCAGCGAGCGCGAGCAGGTCAAGCAGGGCCGCTACCGCCAGGGTCTGCACGTGCTGGGCTTGGAGGGTCTGCTGATCTCGGGCCGAGATACCTACACCTGGGTACCACGGCACCTGTTGCCCGAGCCGATCGACGTGACCCCCAAGAGCGGGGGCGCCGGGGTGAAGTCGTACGCCTATACCCTGGCCGACGGCACCGGCCGCGTCGAGCGGCTCGACTGCGGCTTCCGCACCCAGTCGGCGCTCTGGCTGTGGGCCGAACACGGCTACCTGCCGGAGGAAGGCTGGCGGAAGTAGCGGGGTTGCTGGTGTCTGCCGCTTACTGCACGGGACAGGCGTACTGCATGGCCACGTTCATCAACCGCTGTTGGGCCCCGGGGCCGACGACCCCTTGGGCAATCAGCTCATAGCCGAGGAACCCAGGAATGCCGCCTTCGCATGCCTGGTGAGCTACGCGCCACGCCGTATCGGGGTTCAGGTTGAATCCGTTGCGCTGCAAAGCCTGCATATAGATATCGAATTCGGGCGTGCCCTGTTCTGGGATGGCATTTGCCGCGCCGGCCAGAGCGACAGCGGCGACGACCGCCCCGATCAGAGGCGCGATCACACGTCTCATAGTGCTCCCCCTGTTGATTTGATCTGACTCCTGTGACCACAGTGGCACAAGCCACCGACAGAACCACCGAAAATCGGCCTCCGTCAACGCCGGGATTGGTTGACTCGCCGATCTCCTCAGCCAAGCGCTGGGTTGAGGTGGTTCAGCCGAGGGCTTGGAGTCCGGTAGCGGCGGCGACGGCAGCGCCGGCGAAGTCGCTTTCGCGAAGCTTCGGTTCGATCTCGTTTCGCCGCAGTTCATTGACTGCCTGCTCCGAAGCGTTCGTGGCGGCCGGCCCGACCAGGAAGGCGTACTTTCGCTGCTTGGTCGCGACGGCGATAATCGCGTCCCGATCCCCCATCCGGGTCAGAGAACTGGTCTTGCGGGCCCACTCCCCGGGCGGAACCGCGAAGGCGTCGACGTAGACCACCCACAACCTGACATCGCGGCCCGTTTGCAGATCCTTGACGGCGGACTTCACCTGGGCGATCTGCTCGCTGCTCAACACCCCGGTGGAATCGGTGACGGCGCTGTCCAGCATCATCGGTGCCACCGGCGCCTGTGGGGCCTGCGGAGCGTCGGACGTCGGGGACTGCGCGGCCTGCGACGGCGCGGGCGCAGGGGATTCGGCCTGTACCGTCTCCTGGCTTGTGGTTGCCTTGTCTTCCTTTTGCAGGAGAGTTTTCACGCCGAAGCCGACTCCACCCAGCAGTGAAAGCCCGGCAAGGATGACGGCGATCCGCTTCGGCCAGACGTACTTGATGGGCGCCCTCGTTCCCGTGGGCTTGCCGTTGGGAGCGCCGGACGAGTTGTCGTCGGGGTACGGCCCGGAATAGGGCGGGATACTCATGCTGTTGCGCTCCGGTCGTCGTGGAAGTGGCTTCGTTTGAGCCTAGCGGCGAAGCGGTCGGAGGCGGCTTTCCAAACGCTCACCAAGCGCGTAGCACCAACGGCTCGAATCCTGCCGCCGCGACTTCTTTGTCATCCCAGGGGCGGATGCCCCGTTCGACCAGCGGCACAATCCGGCGAAAGTGGTCAAGAGCCCGTTCCTCGGTGAAGAATCGGTAATCCGAATCGGGCAACGGACAGTTCTCGAACGCTGCGACCGACAATCCGAACGACACTCGACGGGCGTTGAAGCCGGGCGAAGGATCGGACCCCACCCAGTACACGTCAACGTGGGCACCGCCTTCGCCGAGCCACCGATCGATCATGCAGTAGCTCGGGTCGCGGCGCAGCCGCGCCCACTGGGCCAGTGTTATCGAATTTCCCTCGCGGTCGAAGAAGCGTAGAGGTTTTACCGCTCCAATGGTCACACCCGGCGGGGTAGCGAATTCATCTCCTTGCCCGGCCCCAGTTGAGATCCGCCAAACAAGCTCGTCATGGCCCCTTCGGGCATCGGCCTCGGTGCAGTAGGTGTAGAAGAGCGCCTCATCGCCGACAATCGAGTGGGTTTCGAAGATCAGAGATTCAGAATGGCCGTAGTTGAAGCCGAACCCAGTCCAGACCGTACGAACCACTGAGTTGCCATCGCACCAGTCCCCCATCGTCCTGTACTTGCAATCGCTACGCAGCTTCGCCCAATGGGCAATCGAGATGGCACGGCCCGACCGGTCATAGAAACGGTCACGTGGCCAGAAAGCCCCTTCCAATGAGTCGATTTCCGCGACCGAGGAGAACGACATGCTGGTGTACATCGCATCAGGAAAACAGCGCACTCCGACAAATTCCCGGCGTCGGCGCCTGAATGAAACCCCCGCGCCCAGCTAGCGCGCAAGCGGCAACTTCAGCCCCCATTGGTCCCACGACCCATTCAGCCAGCGAATATGCGAACTGAAAGTGGTCCGGAAAACCGCTGATCAGAGCGGTTTTCAATAAGTCGGGCTGACAGGATTTGAACCTGCGACCACTTGACCCCCAGCAAATGGGGCTAGCACGTTGTGCCCGCTCACACCCGGTATGCGCGTTATTCCAGGTCCACGGATCGAGCATGAAACGTGCAGGTCGTTCAGGAGCGCGCAGAACGTGTGGTCCCAATCTGGTCCCAGGTCGCCTGCCTCAACAACTGTCATGCGCCGACGAGCACCTGCAGTGCGGCGTGGCCACGTCGCGAGTTTGCCCCGGTAGCTATCCACGACCGATGGTCGAGATTCTGTAAGACCTTCCACAAAGCCGCGATGCGCCTCTCATCGCTGCCGGCCATTCGGGTGCGGTCAGCAACCGGATCGGTGAGGGCGCAGGCCAATATCGCCGCATCGTCGATGTGGCGTTCTCGGTCGCGAGAGTTCTCCACATAGGCCGCACCCTTGAGCACCAGCGCGCCGAGGACATCAGGGATGCTGAGCACGACCACGCCCACCGCGGTATTCACCTCGCAGTTAATCTTCTTGTTGAGCGCTGAAGTCCCGCCGGGGACTGCGAATACATTGCGGCCCAGCACCTTTGGGCGTCGCCTCGGCGAGAGATGGTCGGGAACCATGACGTCGACGGTTTCGGCATGGCGGTCGCCTCGACTGAATCGGTGTATCGGTCCCTTGCCGACCGGTTCGCGAATCGCGTAGCCAAGGCGTTCCAACTCGTACTGGACAGCGCTGAATGAGGCAGCGCCAGTCTCGATGTGCAGGATCATGTCGACGTCTCGGGTGGTGCGAGCGACCTGCAGTCCCGCGTAGGCTGCGTGGAGTTGCACCATCAATCCACCGACCAGCGTCCACTGGGTGTGCGGGATGGCCTGCACGATCTCAACCATTTGCGGCCACGGTGGTTGTACTCCGTCGGATGGTGCACTCACCCGCCAGACTGGGCGGCCCTCTGCATCCTGAGTCATGTGGAACGAAAATCGTCCAGCATGTCACCCAGGACACGCATGCCGGTAGCCGATTCACGGGTGTCCAGGGACCCCGCCAAGTCGACCGCGACGGCGGCGGCAAGGACACGATCGACCGCATAGCCGGCATCGTCGGGTACAACCCGCACTGTCATGTCGCCGTCGACATCGTCGACGAGTCCCAGCGCTGTGGCAACGGCGGCGAAGTTGCGGGCACGAACGTAGCCGTCGGATCCATGGGTGACCGGCGTGAGATTGAACCGCTCGGACACGACCGGATCGCACAATGCGCTAACCCCTGTGTGCAACAGTCCAATGTCCCTGCCCCAGCCCCTCATCCGATGCACCGCCGCGCGGCGGCGCGCCATCCAACACAGCTCGGAAGCGCTACTGGCGCGCAGCCGATGACGCAGTCGCGACATCGCGGAGGCGTCCAGCCAGTCGACACATTCTCCTGACAGGAGTGCCAGTGCAGCCCAAGCCGTCGCCGCCGCCCAGGGCCGTCCGTTGTGGCGGCCCTGCTTGGCTAGCCGGTGCACCGACGCGCCATCGAGCAAAAGTGCTCCGCCAACCGTGCGAGTCACAGTGAGTTCTCCCGCCCGGGCGAGCCGCGCGATCTGCCGAGCTGAAACCCCTAGGACCTCAGCGCTGGCGACCGTCGTCATCTCACTCATGCATATATGGTCTCAGGAGCGACCTTTTAACGCAATATTTGCTCGTGAACGCTGGTCGCTTCCAAATCCTCAGACCAAAGCGTCGATCGGGATGAACTCGCGCCCAGTGGTGTATTCGATCCCGGGCTTGTCTTCCCAATTGTTCTTGGGCTCGTCGATCTGAAGTTCTTCCAGGGTGTCTGCCTTGAAGACGCTAAGCAATTCTGTGTGGTGGCTGACCTTGGTGACTGCGATTACGCCGGCCGACAACTTGAATACGATCCCGATGTCGGTGACGTACTGCCAGGCCTTTTCACCATCTCGGATCTCCACTATGGTGTCGCGAACGATCAGTACGTCGATTACCCGCTGGCCCGCGTAGAAGAAGTAGAGCCTCCCGGGCTTTTCCGCTTCATCGAAGTCCGGCGCCCCGTCATCGACGTGGAGTAGCGAGTAGGTGTCTTCCACGCCTTCGAAATCGAGATACTCAGCAATTCCGAAGACCGTGATCGCTGGTCCGTCGGTGCAGAAGAACGCCGTAATGTCAGTCAGCCAATCCGTCATGCCCGGGCTGCCGAAGCACCGCCATGCTCGTCCTTTCAGTGCCGCAACGCGAAGCTAGCCTTCCTCATCCAAAACTTGCGCGTAATACGCAGTCACTTGCCGCTCTCCCCTCTACGTGATTTCGATGAGGTCCCCGTCGATGTCGGGGCGGGCGGTCTTAGACCTCGACATGATCAGCAACAAGGTGATCCGCAAGTAGGCCGACTTCCCTGCCATAGCCGATCATTCGATCAAAATCAGCTCGTGGGAACATTCGTAATCTTCTCCCAACTCGTTGGCCACGTCCCATTCGTCGAAGCCGTAGTCGATCTCTAGCGCCTCGACTGAATCGGCGAAGAACACGTCAAGCGCATCGGTATGGTGACCGATCTTGCAGACTGCGGCGGCACCTTCGGTGAGGCGGAAGATCACGCCGCAATCGCTGCTGTAGGTCCAAGTCGGCTCGCGGTGCATTATCTGG
>CAZRFC010000203.1:0-7867 GCA_964598975.1 uncultured Mycobacterium sp.
CATTCATTACCACCACCGGGGAGTTCCATTGAAATCTGCGAAGGACCGCATGGACATCATTACTAGTTATCAAGATCTCGGGTCGTATCGAGCTGCCGCTGATGTGTGCAGCACGACCCACAAGCCCGTCAAGCGGGTCATGGACAAATTCCATGCCGAGCAGGCCGGGGATCCGCCGGCTGTTCGGGCCGAGCGGGAACACAACTACGACGCGGTCGCCGATCTGGTCGCCGAGCGTGTGAAGAAGTCCGAGGGCCGGATGTCGGCCAAGCGGATGCTGCCGATCGCCCGGGCCGCCGGATATGCGGGTTCGGACCGCAACTTCCGGCGCCTGGTCGCCGAGGCGAAAGCGTTGTGGCGCAGGGAACATCACCGTGGGCGGCGCCCGGCGGTGTGGTCACCGGGTGAGTATCTGGTGATCGACTGGGCCCAGGCCGCACCGGGGTTGTTCCTGTTCTGCGCGGTGCTGGCGTTCTCCCGCTGGCGGTTCGTGGCGTTTGCCACCGATCAGCGGGCATCGACGACGCTGGCGTTGATCGCCGAAGCGTTCGCCGCGATCGGGGGCGTGCCGGCACGGGTGCTGGCCGACCGGATGGCCCGCCTCAAGGGCGGGGTAGTCGCCAATGTCGTGGTCCCCACGCCGGACTACGTGCGCCTGGCCGCCCATTACGGGTTCGCCCCGGACTTCTGCCACGCCGAGGACCCGCAGTCCAAGGGCATCGTGGAGAACCTGTGCGGCTACGCCCAACGCGACCTGGCCGTCCCACTGCTGACCGAGGCCGCCATCGCCGGAGGCACCCTGGATCTGCACACCGCCAACGCCGCCGCGCAGGCCTGGTGCGCTGAGGTCAACGCCACGGTGCATTCGGAGACCTGCGCGACCCCTGATGAGCAGCTGGTCATCGAGCGTGAACTGCTGCGGCCGTTACCGTCGCTGCGCCTGCAGATCGGGGCGCCCGCGGTGCTGCGCAAGGTCGATCGGCTGTCCTGCATCCGGTATGCCTCGGCCCGTTACTCGGTGCCCACCCGGCTGATCGGAACCACGGTCACCGTCGTGGTTGATCACGCCACCGTCTGCCTGCTCGAGGGGGCCACCGGGGAGGTTGTGGCCGAACACCCCCTCGGCACCCCGGGCAGCGCCTCGATCCTCGACGACCACTACAACGGTGCCCGACCGGCACCCGATCGCGGACCACGCCCGAAAACCACTGTCGAGAAGCAGTTCTGCACCCTGGGGCCTGACGCGCAGGCGTTTCTGGTCGGAGCCGCGGCGATCGGCAACACCCGGCTGGGATCGGAGTTGGAGATTCTGCTGGCCCTCGGCGCCGCGCACGGCGAGCAGGCACTGGTCACCGCCCTGCACCGGGCGGTGGCGTTTCGGCGGTTCCGCGCCGCTGATGTCCGCTCCATCCTGGCCGCCGGCGCGGGAGCACCGCAGCCCCGTCCGGCCGGGGACGCGTTGGTCCTGGACCTACCGGTCGCCCCGACCCGCTCCCTGGACGCCTACAAGATCACCAACACCATCGACGGCTCGGTGGGCTCATGACCACCACTACACCGACTCAGACAGCCAAACCTGTTGCCCCGCGGTCGGTTCCCGTCCTGGCCGCCGATCTGGATACCGGGCTACGCCGACTCAAACTCGCCGCGATCCGCCGCACCGCCCCCGAAGTCCTGCACACGGCCAAGACCCAGCGCTGGACCCCTGAGGAAGTGCTGCGCACCCTGGTCGAGACCGAACTGGCCGCCCGGGACGCCTCCAACATCGTCAACCGGCTCAAAGCTGCCGGGTTCCCGGTAGCCAAGACCCTGGACTCCTTCGACGTAGCCGCCTCCTCGATACCGACGAAGGTCTTCGACTACCTCTCGAGTTTGGAATGGGTACGTGCCCAACAGAATCTGGCGATCATCGGACCCGCCGGCACCGGCAAATCCCACACCCTGATCGCACTGGGAACCGCCGCGATCCACGCCGGCCACAAGGTCCGCTACTTCACCGCCGCCGACCTCGTCGAAACCCTCTACCGCGGCCTGGCCGACAACACCGTCGGCAAGATCATCGAATCCCTACTTCGGGTCGACCTGATCATCCTCGACGAGCTCGGCTTCGCACCACTCGACGACACCGGAACGCAGCTGCTGTTCCGGCTCGTCGCTGGCGCCTACGAACGCCGATCTTTGGCGATCGGCTCGCACTGGCCCTTCGAACAGTGGGGCCGATTCCTCCCCGAACAGACCACCGCCGTCAGCATCCTCGACCGCCTCCTGCACCACGCCACCGTCGTCATCACCGACGGCCAGTCCTACCGAATGAAAGACGCCCAACACCGAAAGGAGAACCGCTAGCCACAACCAGAACTACCGCACAGGGTGGAGACTTCTACCTAGCCACCAGCGGGGACATCAACTTGGCCATTGACACCGCAGGAATTCGAGGGCGTCCGACTGGCCCGTGATGCCTACGAAGCCGCGGACCGGGCAGATGCTGTTCTGGTCGCAACGGAATGGCCGGAGTTCGGCCTGATCGGCCCTTCCGAATTAGGCAGAGTCATGCGCGGGAATCTTGTCGTCGACGGTCGTAATTGCCTACCTGAAGCAAGATTTCGGGAATCCGGCTTGCGACTGGTCGGATTCGGCTGGTGACCTGCCACAGCGGACCGAGACTAGGCTGGCCAGCATGACCGACCCGATAAGCACCACCAGCTCCGATATCGACAACGCCCACACCGTCGAGGTTCTGCTCGCCAGCCTGCAGGCCCAGGATTTCGACGGGGCCGCGGCAGTGCTCGACGACAGCCTGGTTTACCAGAACGTCGGATTCCCCACCATCCGCGGCCGCGCGCGGGCAATGAAACTGTTCCGCTCGATGGCGGGCCGGGTTGGCTTCGAGGTGAAGACCCACCGCATTGCGGTCAACGGCTCCTCGGTGCTGACCGAGCGCACCGACGTGCTGGAATTCGGCCGGTTACGGCTGCAGTTCTGGGTGTGTGGCGTCTTCGAGGTCTCCAACGGCCGAATCACGCTCTGGCGGGACTATTTCGACATGTGGGACATGACCAAGGCAACGGTCCGCGGAGTGCTCGGCGCGGCGATTCCGTCGCTGCGTCCCACGCTCTAGTAGGCGCGCCCGGCCGTCCCGAGTTCCTCGAAGGCCTGCGCCCATCCCGACAACCGGTCGGTGGCCTCGGTGAGTTCTGCACGGTAGCGCTGCGCAGGCAGCCCCGATACGGTGTTCACCGAGGACACCAGATGCGCGGCCGCGGTCACCATCTCGTTGTACTGGCGCACCCCGCTGTTGAGTTGCGCAGTCAACGCATTGATCGTCGGCGCCAGATAGGACCGGGAGTCGGGGTTCTCGCCGGCGGCCCGCTCCATGGCCGCGACCTCCGCGGCAGTGGCCGTCATCGTCGCTGCCGACCGGCCGGCCGCGGCGGTCAGTTCGCGGACCTCGTCGGCCGGCAGCATCCCGCCGCGATCGATCACCCCGAGCAGCGAATGCAGTCCCCGCTCGGAAGCACCCAGGGCTGACATCGCCGGACGCGCCACCGAACCCAGGGGCGGAAGCCGGCGACCGCTGACCTGACGCTGCGGCGGCAACGGCTCACCACGCAGCCATCGGTAGCGCAGCAGCCACAGGGTGGCCGGGACAGCGGCGCCGGCGGCGATCAGCCCGGTGATGAGCAACGCCCACACCGGTGTGCTCCACGCCGCCAGCAGGCCTGTGACAAACACCCAGAACCCAGTCGTGAAGGTGAAGAACAATCCGAACCGCAACGCCCAGCGCCGCTTGCGCAGCAACCGGGCACGCGGGTCAGCGGCCGCACCGAGTCGGTGGGCGGCCACGTCGGCGTACTCGCTGACGGTGTCGATGCTGCGTTGCAGCACCGAACGCCAAGACCGGACAGCGAAGCCCGCGTTGTGCTCGGCTTTGACCGTCATCGAGTATTCGCCCTCCTGGGAGTCCCTACTGGCCGAGCGGTTGCTCGGGTTCGGGGGTGGTGGCCGGGGTAGCCGGGGTCGCCGTGCCGCCGGCCGGAAGCGCGTCGCCGCGCATGGAAGCCCGGATCTGCTCAAGCCGGGAATGCCCGGCCATCTGGACACCGGCCTGCTGAACTTCCATCATCCGGCCCTGGACCGAGTTCTGCGCCAGCTCGGCCGAGCCCATGGCGTCGGCGTAACGGCGCTCGATCTTGTCCCTGACCTCGTCGAGGTTGGGGGTGGTGCCGGGGGCCGCGATCTCGCTCATCGACCGCAGCGACTCGCTGACCTTCTCCTGCATCTTGGCCTGCTCGAGCTGGCTGAGCAGCTTGGTGCGCTCACCGATCTTCTGCTGCAGCATCATCGCGTTCTGCTCGACGGCCTTCTTGGCCTGCTGGGCAGCTCCGAGAGCCTGGTCGTGCAGGACCTTGAGGTCCTCGACGCTCTGCTCGGCGGTCACCAACTGGGCGGCGAAGGCTTCGGCCGCGTTGGTGTATTCGGTGGCCTTGGCGGCGTCGCCGGCGGCGGTGGCCTGGTCGGCCAGGGTGAGTGCCTGGCGCACGTTGGCCTGCAGCTTCTCGATGTCGGCGAGCTGACGGTTGAGCTTCATCTCCAGCTGACGCTGGTTGCCGATGACCTGGGCCGCCTGCTGGCTGAGGGCCTGGTGCTGACGCTGGGCGTCCTCGATCGCCTGCTGGATCTGGACCTTGGGATCGGCGTATTCGTCCACCTTGGAGCCGAACAGCGCCATCAGGTACTTCCACGCTTTAACGAACGGATTGGCCATGGGGTGTTACCCGCCTTCGAGTCGATTGCCGCATTGGTGTCGGTGTGTCCGATTCCAATTTATCGAGCCCAATTTATCGGGTCAGGGCCGCCGACCACATCACCTTGGGGTGGGGGCTGGAAGAAAGTCGGACTAAACCGCCAAATCGCACGGTCAGGCGACCGCCATGGCGGCCGGATGCGGGATTACCGTGGCCCCCTCGTGGCAGGCCAATTCGGCGCCGGCGTCGCAGAGCACCCGGGACATCGGGACGTCCAGAGCGGTGCAAATGGCGCTCAGCAACTCGCTGGAGGCCTCCTTGCGTCCCCGTTCCACCTCGGAGAGGTAGCCCAGGCTGACCCGGGCGGAGTCGGAGACCTCACGCAAGGTGCGGCCCTGAGACGTGCGCGCGCGGCGCAGCACGTCACCGATCACTTCACGCAGCAATACCGCCATCGCGCTGTCCTCCTCGAATCGTTGCAGCATCTTGTGCAACGCAGAGGTGGCCCAGAAGGTTCCCGGCCGGTCTTCCCCCCGGTGTGATCAGTCCCGCGACTGGTTTCCGCGCAGCGCCGAGACCACGTAGTCCAGGCCGGTGACCACGGTCAATACGATCGCGGCCCACATCACCCACCAAGCCACCGTCGTCCACTGACTCGGCCAGTTGTGCAACGGCAGGATGAACAGTCCGATGGCGAGGGCCTGCACCAGCGTCTTGAGCTTGCCTCCCCGACTCGCCGGTATGACGCCACGACTGATCACCGCGAACCGGAGCAGGGTTACCCCGATCTCGCGTATCAGGATCACCACCGTCACCCACCACGGCAGGTCCCCCAGCATCGACAGACCGATCAGCGCGGAACCGATCAGCATCTTGTCGGCGATCGGATCGGCAAGCTTGCCGAACTCGCTTGTCACCCCGTAGCTGCGCGCCAGCGAACCGTCGAGCCGATCGGTAATGACAGCCACCGCAAATATCGCGAATGCGGTTATCCGACTTGCGGTTTGGTGCCCGTCACCGGCGAAGAGGAAAAACAGGAAGATCGGAACCAGGACCAGTCGCAGGCCGGTCAGCAGATTGGGGACGTGGACCATCCACTCACGCCGAACCGCCGGAGGAGTTTGGGGTTGGCCCGTCACGGCAAACAGAATATCGGTTCACCGGTCCGATCTGCGCCTACTCGCCAAGCACGCGGGTCTGGAAAATCAGACCGGCCTGGGCATGGCGGTCGGCAACGTTTCATTCCTGGTTCCATTCCGGCGCCGGCGCATACCGGGGATGAGCATCGGAACCCGGGCGCGATAGTCGCGGTATTGCTCCCCGAGATTCGCGGTGAGGTCCCGCTCCTCCAGCTGGATGGCAATCAGGATGTATGCCGTTGTCGCCCCGGCGAACAACAGATGCCCCGCGGTCATGGTCGGAATCGCCCAGAATGCGACGAGGAAGCCCAGCATCAGCGGATGGCGGACGGCCCGGTAGAGCATCGAGGTCCGGAAGCGGAGATTGGTGTAGGGCTTCCCGCGCCATGCCAGATACACCTGGCGCAACCCGAACAGGTCGAAGTGGCTGATCAGGAACGTCGACAGCAAGACGGTGGCCCAGCCCAAGCCGAACAGCACCCACAGCAGCACCCGCCCGGGCTGCCAGGTGACGTCCCAGACGACCGTCGGCATCGTCCGCCACTGCCAGAACATCAACGCCAGGACCAGGCTGGCCAGCAGGACGTAGGTGCTGCGCTCGATCGGAGTCGGGATGAACCGGGTCCACCATCGTTTGAAGGCCGGACGCGCCATCACGCTGTGCTGGACCGCAAAGAGACCCAGCAGCAGCACATTGACCACTACCGCCGCGGTGAGCGAGGCGGTGACGCCGCGGTCGACGCTTCGGGGAACCACCAGGTCGCCGACGAAGCCGATCGAGTACAGGAACACGGCAAGGAAAACGAGGTAGCTGATGACGCCATAGGTGACGGCGAGGTAGCGGTTCATGGTCGGGCCTCCAATGGTTGTCGCACCCGGCCCGGTATTGACGCTATTACTTGAACACCGCGGCAACAAGGCACCGATAGGGTTGCGCCCGTGACGGACTTCTCCCCCGAAGCAGCGTCGGTGGACGGCCACGCCCGCCGGGTGACGGTTCGCCGCGCCCGCACCTCCGACGTCCCCGAGATCAAGCGACTGGTGGACACCTACGCCGGCCGGATCCTGCTCGAGAAGAACCTGGTCACGCTTTACGAAGCGGTTCAAGAATTCTGGGTCGCCGAACTCGAAGGCACAGTGGTCGGCTGCGGGGCGTTGCACGTGCTGTGGTCGGATCTGGGCGAAGTCCGCACCGTCGCGGTGGATCCGGCGGTCCGAGGGCGGGGCATCGGCCACGCGATCGTGGACCGACTCCTCGAGGTGGCCCGAGAACTGGAACTCGAGCGGCTGTTCGTCCTCACCTTCGAGACGGAGTTCTTCGCCCGGCATGGATTCACCGAGATCGAAGGCACCCCCGTGACCGCCGAGGTCTATGAGGAAATGTGCCGCTCCTACGATGTCGGTGTCGCCGAATTCCTCGACCTGAGCTACGTCAAACCCAACATCCTGGGCAATACCCGGATGCTGTTGGTGCTCTAGCTCAGAAGTCCTCGGGCACCCCGGTCGCGTCGTCCTCGCTGTCCTCGTCGTCGTCCGCGGCCCCGCCGCCGCCGCGGATGGCGGCCAGGGTGCCGCTCAACTCGTCGGGCTTGACCATTACCTCGCGCGCCTGGGAACCCTCTGAAGGTCCGACGATGCCGCGGGTCTCCATCAGGTCCATCAGCCGGCCGGCCTTGGCGAAGCCCACCCGAAGCTTGCGCTGAAGCATCGACGTGGACCCGAACTGGCTGGACACCACAAGTTCGACGGCCTGCAACAGCAGGTCCATATCGTCGCCGATGTCGGCGTCGACCTCGCCGCGGTCACCGGCGGACTTAGCGGTGGTGACGCCCTCGGTGTACTCCGGTTCAGCCTGGTCCTTGCAGGCCTGCACGACGGCCTGGATCTCCTCGTCGCTGATGTAGGCGCCCTGCAACCGGATCGGCTTGCTGGCGCCCATCGGCAGGAACAGCCCGTCGCCCATACCGATCAACTTCTCGGCGC
>CAZRFC010000204.1:0-3884 GCA_964598975.1 uncultured Mycobacterium sp.
CCAGCCTGGAACTCGGCATCGACATGGGAGCGGTCGATCTGGTGATCCAGGTGGAGGCCCCGCCCTCGGTCGCCAGCGGGCTGCAACGCGTCGGCCGGGCCGGCCACCAGGTCGGCGAGATCTCCCGGGGGGTGCTGCTGCCCAAGCACCGCACCGACCTGATCGGCTGCGCAGTCAGCGTGCAGCGGATGCTCACCGGTGAGATCGAAACTCTGCGGGTTCCGGCCAATCCGCTCGACGTGCTGGCCCAGCACACGGTGGCGGCCTGCGCCCTGGAGCCGATCAACGCCGACGTGTGGTTCGACACGGTGCGCCGCAGCGCCCCGTTCGCCACGCTGCCGCGCAGCGCCTTCGAGGCCACCCTGGATCTGCTGTCCGGCAAGTACCCGTCCACCGAGTTCGCCGAACTGCGCCCGCGACTGGTCTACGACCGGGACACCGGAACCCTCACCGGGCGTCCCGGCGCGCAGCGGCTGGCCGTCACCTCCGGCGGGGCGATCCCGGACCGCGGACTGTTCAACGTCTATCTGGCCAGCGAGAGCGAAAAACCCTCCAGGGTCGGTGAACTCGACGAGGAGATGGTCTACGAGTCGCGGCCCGGCGATGTCATCTCGCTGGGGGCCACCAGTTGGCGCATCACCGAGATCACCCACGACCGGGTTCTGGTCATCCCCGCCCCCGGCCAGCCCGCACGGCTGCCGTTCTGGCGCGGCGACGATGCGGGCCGGCCCGCCGAACTCGGTGCGGCGATCGGCCGGTTCACCGGCGAACTAGCCGGGCTGGACCGTAGCAAATTCGAATCACGCTGCGCACAAATGGGTTTCGACGACCATGCCGTAGACAACCTGTGGCGGCTGCTCGACGATCAACGCACCGCCACCAACGTCGTGCCCAGCGACAGCACTCTGCTGGTCGAGCGGTTCCGCGACGAGTTGGGCGACTGGCGGGTAATACTGCATTCCCCCTACGGACTGAAGGTGCACGGACCGCTGGCACTGGCGGTGAGCCGACGACTTCTGGAGCGCTACGGCATCGACGAGAAGCCCACCGCCAGCGATGACGGCATCGTGGTGCGACTTCCCGACACCGACGAGTCACCGCCCGGAGCGGAACTTTTCGTGTTCGACCCGGAGGAGATCGAGCCGCTGGTCACCACCGAGGTAGGCGGGTCGGCGCTGTTCGCCGCCCGGTTCCGCGAGTGCGCGGCCCGGGCGCTGCTGCTGCCCAGACGCCATCCCGGCAAGCGTTCCCCGCTGTGGCACCAACGGCAGCGGGCGGCCCAATTACTCGATGTGGCAAAGAAATACCCCGACTTCCCCATCGTCCTGGAAACGGTGCGGGAATGCCTGCAGGATGTCTACGACGTGCCGACCCTGACCGACCTGATGGGGCGGATCGCGCAGCGCCGGGTCCGACTGCTCGAGGTCGAGACCCCCACCCCGTCCCCGTTCGCCGCCTCGCTGCTGTTCGGCTACGTCGGGGCTTTCATGTACGAGGGCGACAGCCCGCTGGCCGAACGGCGGGCCGCCGCACTGTCGCTGGACACCGCACTGCTGGCCGAACTGCTCGGCCGGGTGGAACTGCGCGAACTGCTGGACCCGGGAGTCGTGGAGGCTACCGAACGACAGTTACAGCACCTGGCCGAGGACCGCCGGGCTCGCGACGCGGAGGGCGTCGCGGACCTGCTCCGGCTACTGGGTCCGTTGACCGAGGCCGAGATCGCGCAGCGGGCAACGGCATCCGACGTCGGCCCCTGGCTGGACGGGCTTTACGCCGCCAAGCGGACGCTGCCGGTGTCCTATGCCGAGCGCTCCTGGTGGGTGGCCGTCGAGGACATCGGTCGGTTGCGGGACGCCGTCGGGGTTGCGGTGCCGGTCGGGGTGCCGGCCGACTTCACCGAGTCGGTCACCGACCCACTCGGCGAGCTGCTGGGCCGCTACGCCCGCACCCGCGGACCGTTCAGCACCGAGGACGCAGCGACCCGGTTCGGTCTCGGCGTACGGGTGGCCGCCGACGCCCTCAGCCGAATGGCGTTGGACGGCAGGCTCGTCCGCGGCGAGTTCAGCCCTTCCCATAATGACGGCGGCGGTCAGTGGTGCGACGCGGAGGTGCTGCGGATCCTGCGCCGACGTTCGCTGGCCGCACTGCGGGCCCAGGTCGAACCGGTCAGCGCCGCGGCCTTTGCGCGGTTCCTGCCGGCCTGGCAGCAGGTCGGCGCCACCTCGGGCGTTGACGACCTGGCGTCGGTGATCGAGCAACTGGCCGGCGCACCCGTTCCGGCCTCCGCGGTGGAACCGCTGATCTTCGGGCCGCGGGTGCGTGACTACCGACCCGCGATGCTCGATGAACTGCTGGCCTCCGGTGAAGTGCTGTGGTCGGGGGCGGGCGCGATCTCGGGCAGCGACGGATGGGTGGTGTTCCATCCGGCCGACACCGCGCCGCTGACTCTGACGACACCGGCCGCCATCGACATCGGCGCCGCACACCGCGCCGTCCTGGACGTCCTCGGCGAACCGGGCGACTCCCGGGGTGCCTTCTTCTTCCGGCAGTTCGCCGGCCAGGACGGGGCAGGCACCGGCGAGGAGGCCGTCAAAGCCGCACTGTGGGAACTGATCTGGGCCGGCTGGGTGAGCGGGGACACCTTCGCCCCGGTGCGCGCCCTGCTGACCGGCGGCCGTCGGCCCGGCACCCGACGTCCCGCGACGGCGTCGCACCGGCATCGGCGCGCCCCCCGGCTGAGCCGGTACTCGGTGGCCCACGCGCAGACCCGGCCGTCCGACCCGACGGTGGCGGGCCGCTGGTCTGCGCTGCCGGCCCGGGAACCGGACTCCACCCTGCGGGCGCACTTCACTGCCGAGTTGCTGATGAACCGCTACGGGGTGCTGACCAAGGGCAGCGTGCCTGACGATGTGCCGGGCGGATTCGCCATGCTCTACAAGGTGCTGACCGCGCTGGAAGACACCGGCCGCTGCCAGCGCGGCTACTTCGTCGAGTCCCTGGGCGGCGCGCAGTTCGCGTCCGCCTCGACGGTGGACCGGTTGCGTGGCTACGCCGACACGGTCGACCGGGAGCGGCCTGACTACCAGGCCGTCGTGCTGGCCGCCGCCGACCCGGCCAACCCCTACGGTGCGGCGCTGCCCTGGCCGGCCGGCGATGGCGGCCACCGTCCCGGCCGCAAGGCCGGCGCCCTTGTCATCCTGGTCGACGGCGCGCTCGTCTGGTACCTGGAACGGGGCGGGCGTTCACTGCTGAATTTCCACGGCGACGCCGAGGCCCAACGGGCCGCCGCGGCGGCCCTGGCGGACATGGTGAGCGGCGGGCGCCTGGCCGGCATCGTGGTGGAGAAATTCGACGGTGTTTCAGCACTCGAAGCCGCTCAGACCGACACCGCCGAGGCCCTGCTGGCGGCCGGGTTCGCACGGACGCCGCGCGGGATGAGGCTGCGCTGACATGCGGATCGCCCTGTTCGCCACCTGCCTGGCCGACGCCCTGTTCCCGGCCGCGGCCATCGCAACCGTGGAACTCTTGGAACGGCTGGGCCATCGGGTGGTGTTTCCGGAGCGCCAAACATGTTGCGGCCAAATGCATGTCAACACCGGCTATCAGCGGGAGGCGGTGGGGTTGGTGCGTCACCACGTCGAAGTGTTCGAGGCCGCGATCTTCGACGCCGACTGCGAGGCCGTGGTGGCGCCATCGGGGTCATGCGTGGGCTCGGTCCGCCACCAGCACGCGATGGTGGCCCGCCGAGCCGGTGACGAAGGACTGGCCATCCGTGCCGAACAACTGGCCGCCAAGACCTACGAGCTGTCCGAACTGCTGATCGACGTTCTCGGAATCGACAACGTCGGCGCCGCTGCTTCGGCAATAAAAATGCCACAGGTGCC
>CAZRFC010000204.1:3894-7861 GCA_964598975.1 uncultured Mycobacterium sp.
GGTCCGCCACCAGCACGCCATGGTGGCCCGCCGCGCCGGCGACGAGGCCCTGGCCGTCCGCGCCGAGGCCGTCGCGGCGCGCACCTTCGAACTGTCCGAACTGCTGATCGACGTGCTGAAAGTCCGCGATGTCGGCGCCTACTACCCGCACACGGTGACCTACCACCCGACCTGCCACTCGCTGCGCATGCTGCGGGTGGGCGACAAACCCCTGGAGTTGCTGCGCCACGTGCGCGGACTCGCCCTGGTGGAGTTGCCGGCGGCCGATTCCTGTTGCGGTTTCGGCGGAACCTTCGCCCTCAAGAACGCCGACACCTCCGCGGCCATGCTGGCCGACAAGATGGCCGCCGTTGCCGCTACCGGCGCCGAGGTCTGTACCGCCGGGGACTCGTCGTGCCTGATGCACATCGGCGGCGGCCTGAGCCGCATCGGATCAACGGTCCGCACCGTCCACCTGGCCGAGATTCTGGCGGCGCAGTGAATAATCTGCGCGGCGACGAGCCGTTCCCCAAGGCGGCGCGAAAAGCGCTGGCCGATAACCAGATGCGGCGCAACGTCGCTCATGCGACACAGTCGATCCGCACCAAACGGCTTGCCGCGGTGTCGGAATGCCCGGACTGGGAGCAGTTACGGCTGACCGGCAGCGCAATCAAGCAGGACGTGCTGGCCCGGTTGCCCGAACTCCTGGAGCAGTTGGAGCGCAACGTCACCGACCGCGGCGGAGTGGTGCACTGGGCGCGCGACGGCGAGGAGGCCAATCGGATCGTCACCGATCTGGTCCGGGCCACCGGGGCCGACGAGGTGGTGAAGGTCAAGTCGATGGCCACCCAGGAAATCGGTCTCAACGAGCATCTTCTCGCCGAGGGAATCAACCCGGTGGAGACCGATCTCGCCGAGTTGATCGTCCAACTCGGCGACGACTGGCCGAGTCACATCTTGGTGCCGGCTATCCACCGCAATCGCGCCGAGATCCGCGACATCTTCACCAGGAAGATGCCCGGCGCCGGCCCGTTGAGCGATGATCCCCACGAACTGGCGATGGCCGCACGCAGCTACCTGCGGGAGAAGTTCCTGTCGTCGCGGGTCGCGGTGAGCGGCGCCAACTTCGGCGTCGCCGAGACCGGCACACTGGCGGTGGTCGAATCCGAGGGTAACGGCCGGATGTGCCTGACCCTGCCAGAGACGCTGATCACGGTGATGGGCATCGAGAAGGTGGTCCCGACTTTCGCCGACCTCGAAGTGTTCATGCAGTTGCTGCCGCGCTCGTCGACGGCGGAACGGATGAACCCCTACACCTCGATGTGGACCGGAGTCCACGCCGGCGACGGGCCGCGGGAATTCCATCTGGTGCTACTGGACAACGGGCGCACCGCGGTGTTGGCCGACCCGGTGGGTCGGGCAGCGCTGCACTGCATCCGGTGCAGCGCGTGCCTCAATGTCTGCCCGGTGTACGAACGGACCGGCGGCCACGCCTATGGGTCGGTGTATCCAGGTCCGATCGGAGCTGTCCTCAGCCCGCAGTTGACCGGCAGCGTGACCGGGCCCGGAGGGCACGGCGACCCCAATGCATCGCTGCCGTTCGCCTCGTCGCTGTGCGGTGCCTGCTTCGACGCCTGCCCGGTGCGCATCGACATCCCGTCGATCCTGGTGCATCTTCGCGCCGAGCGGGTCGACGCCGATCGCGGCGGCATACCCGGCGGTCAGGATCTGGCGATGAAGGCGGCGGCGTGGGTGATGCGCTCCCCGAGGCGTTTCGGGTTGGCGGAGAAGGCCGCCGGTCTCGGCATGGTGGCCGGCCGGCTCACCCCCTGGGCGGCCACCCGCGACCTGCCCGACGCACCCCACGAGACCTTCCGGCAGTGGTGGCGGCGACGGTGAATCCCCGCGAGGTGATCCTGGAACGGATCCGAGCGGCGCTGTCCGCGGCACCGCCGGCGGCGGTGATCGTTCCCCGGGACTATGACCGGCAACCGCTGGACGGACGCGGCGACGTCGACCGCTTCGCCGAGTCGGTGGCCGATTATCGGGCCGGGGTGCGGCGGATCGAAGTCGGGGCGATCGCCGATACGATCGCCGCCCTGGTGCCGTCCGGTGGCGCCGTGGTGGTTCCGGTCGATCTGCCCCGGGAGTGGGTGAGCGGCGTCGCGACGGTGCTCGACCACCCGCCGCTGTCCACTACGCAACTCGACGAGGCTGCCGCCGTCGTGACCGGTTGCGCCGCCGGAATCGCCGCCACCGGAACCATCGTGCTCGACGGCGGGATCGCCCAGGGCCGGCGCGCGCTCACCCTCGTCCCCGACCACCACATCTGCGTGGTGTTCACCGACCAGATCGTCGACACCGTGCCGCAGGGTTTCGCGGCGCTGAACCCGTTACGGCCGTTGACATTCATCTCCGGTCCAAGTGCGACCAGTGATATCGAACTCGAACGGGTGGAGGGTGTGCACGGCCCGCGCAGGCTCGACGTTCTGATCGTGGAACCCTGTTGATCGTGAAGCACTGACATGCCCGAAGGTGACACCGTCTTCCGCACCGCCGCGAAACTGCGGGATGCCCTGACCGGCCGGACCCTGACCACCTGCGATATCCGGGTTCCGCGCTACGCCACAGTCGATCTGCGCGGGCACGTGGTCGACGAGGTGCTCTCCCGCGGCAAGCACCTGTTCATCAGGGTCGGGCCGGCCAGCATCCATTCGCACCTGAAGATGGACGGCAGTTGGCGGATCGCCCCGCGCGCAGTGCCGGCCCACAAGATCAGGATTCTGCTGCGGGCAGGCGACGTCACCGCCGCCGGGATCGACCTGGGGGTGCTGGAAGTACTCGACCGCGAACGCGATATGGAGGCGGTGGCCCACCTGGGCCCGGATCTGCTCGGACCGGACTGGGACCCGACGCGGGCGGCGGCCAACCTCGAGGCGGACCCTGACCGGCCGATCGCCTCCGCGCTACTGGACCAGCGGGTGATGGCCGGGGTGGGCAACGTCTACTGCAACGAACTGTGTTTCCTGTTCGGCCTGCTGCCCACCACTCCAGTGAGCAGCGTGGCAGACTCGCAGCGCATGGTGGTTCGTGCGCGGGACATGTTGTGGGCCAACCGGTTACGGCAAAGCCGAACCACCACCGGCAACACCCGGCCGGGGCAGCAGCTGTGGGTGTACGGCCGCGGCGGCGAACCGTGCCGCCGGTGCGGGACCCGGATCGCCCGGGCCGGGCAGTCGGATTCCGAGCGGGTCAGCTACTGGTGTCCGTCGTGCCAGTCTTGACCTTCTCCATCAACTCGGTGACGGCCCCTTCGATCTGGTTGACGGTGCTCTTGCTGAGCCGCATCTCACGGAACCCACTGGCGTTCTCCAACGTCAACTCCATCGGCTCCCGTCCGTGCGGGTAGACCACCGAGAGGATGACGGCGGTGCCGGTTTCCAGCGCCTCACCGACCTCGTGCTGCAGATGGGTGCGCAACTCGTGCTCGCTGAACGCCGCGAGGAGTCCGCCGGCAGCAGCGCCGACGAGCAACGACAGGCCGAACGGCGGGGCGAACAACCCGAAGATCGCGCCCAGACCGGCACCCACTCCGACGGCGGTCCGGCCGTGCCGGTTGGCGGCCTCGACCACCTCCGGGTGCCCGTCGGGGTTCTTGCGCACCAGCGCCGCGGCCCGCATCTCCAGTCCGTGTTTGGTCCTGCGCTCGACCTCGTTGAAGTCGGTCTCGGCGCTCTCCAGATCGCGGTACCCCGCGATGAGAACCAGTTCGTGGTCGTCGTCCCCGTGTTTCCCCAGCATTCCTACAGCCTATGCCCCCCGTCGGCTTACAGACCAGGGGATTAAGACACCGGTTGAAGGCGATGACGGGATTGCCATCCCACCGGCCGCCCGCTGAGCGGATCGCAAAACTCCAACCGCTGGGCCACCAGTTGCAACGGCCGGGAAAAGTCCGCCGGATCGACCTCGACGACCTCCGGGTAGAGCG
>CAZRFC010000205.1:0-7548 GCA_964598975.1 uncultured Mycobacterium sp.
GCGTGGGCGCTGGACGCATACCCGAACCTGCGCGAAGTATTCGAGGATTTCGATACGTTCGTGGCCCAACTGAAAGACCTGACCCCGGAGGAGGCCCGCGAAGCCGTGGCACAGATCCGGGCGGCCGTGCCTGCGGATGAAGTTAACGAGAAAGTGCTGTATGTTCTGGACGGCCTTGCCGGCACCTATTCCTTCGTCGTCGATTCCTACCTGGACGGCCGGGAGCTGGTGGACTATTGGCGCAACGTCTGATTCTCTCGTGTGTGCATCCGCAGGGGGCTGAGGTTTCGGCCCGGCTCCCTGCCTGCACACGCGAAAAAAACCCCGCAGCGCGTGGTGGGCGTGCGGGGTTCGTTTTTGCGGGGCGGTGGTGCTAATACGGAAACTTGCGCTTCGGCAAATTTACCCAGTCCTGCGAGGTGAAATGCGGGGCCGGCGGGAAGTCTTTGTACTCCACCTCGACTGGCTTCTCTCCGCCGTCCAGCCGGAACCACGCAGCCAGCCGATCCCGCGCGGGATCGTTGTTCAGGCGTTCGGACCCTGCGACGAGAAGCTCCTTGAACAACTCGGGCGCGTAGGCTCCCATGTTGAACGGCCCGTACCCCGTTTTTTCGGGCATGGGGTCGAGACCAAAAGACCCGTCGAACCGCTCAACCAAAAAATGATTGAGCGATCCAATATAAAATTGCCGGCGGTACCTGACCGGCTCGTTGAAGTGATTCATGGTTTTGGTTTTTGCCCCTCGCGGGGCGGTGAAATTATTCTGTTTCGTCGTCTTCCGGCTCGTACTGCGTGACAATCGTTTCATTGTGCCGCAGTTCCCCATCCCGTGCGAGGATCTCCACTTCAACGTGGACGACCCCGCCCGTCACCTTCGACAGCGCCGCCGCCATGCGGGGCAAGTCGGGGATGGGGCGGCGGCCGGAAAGGAACTGTGACATCGCCCCGGCCCGGCACCCGTAGGCGGCAGCGAGGGCCGTCTGGGTGGTGCAGGTGGAGGCGAGGATTTGGCGGATCTGTTGGGCGGTGGTGGTCATGCGCGCCCGGCGTTTTTCTCTACGTCCGAATGTCTTACGTATCCCTTAGCTGACTGCGGAAAATCCGTTGGAATCCATTCGGCGGCAAATTCCTTATCCTCTGCCGTCGCATGCCTCCACTTTTCTACCCATTCGCCCTCGTCGCCATACCCCCACTCGCGGGCAATGGCAGTTGAGGTATTCCACTCTTCGTTGTTGTACTTGCAATAGATTGAAATAGTCATGATCTTGAATTTTTGGTTCTGATTTGAACTCCCCCGCGCTCACCCGGCGGGATCAGGGGCCGAAGTTACCCGCCGGCGGGCCAGACCGGTGGGAGTGGGTGGTTAGGCGTTCTCAATAATAAATTGAAGGTCGCTTTCGTCGTCTACGCCTTCGGGATTGAAGGCGTCGTAATAACGCCCGTCGATTTTCACCCAGCAGTGCGACGTAGCGAAGAAGTTGGATCGCGACGGCGCAGGGATGTACGCTTCCGGTTCGATTACATTGTACCCCTCGATTTCGCCGATCATTTCGTCGCTAAGGTTGGAAACTATCTGCCCGCGCCCGGCGGCGTCAATCAGGCGCTTTGCAAATTCGGGGCAGCTACCGGAGCAGATTTCGGAGGCGTCACCACCCATTTCGTCGAAAACCCGCTTTGCGATTTGAGAAACTTTCATGGTTTTAATTTTTGTTGTTGTTTTCAATACTGTAAAGTTAAGCAATCGCGTAATACCATGCAAGTATTTTTTAAGCAATTGCAAAACTTTAACTATTGTTAAAAAGCCCCGGCCGCTTTCGCAGCCGAGGCCCAACACCTAAAAACCCTATGTCGTTACTGTATGTCTTGCAACCTGCTTTCAAGTTCCGAAACCGTCGTTTCCCACCGCGCAACGCCGCGCTGATTCGTTGCGGCGTTACCTTCGCCGCGCGACAATTTCGAGCGATACGCCCGCAGCCGCGCCCGCGCTTTTTCGAGTTCCTCCGCAACGAGCAGAGCATCTTCAGGGGAAAGCCGTTGCGCCCCGTTGCTAACTGGATTCTCATGGGCCGGGGGAGGGGTTTTCGCCGCCATTTCGTCCGGCGTTGCGGGCGTTTCGGTGTCCGTTTCGCTTTCGTTGCGGCGGCGGAACCCGATCACCCGCGCCTCTTTTTGGGGGGCGTCCTCCAGGTGCTCAATTCCGATGAACGCCTCTACCTGCTTGGTGTCCAGTTCGCGCCCCTTGTACATGATGGGTTTCTCTGCAAGGCGAGCGTTGGCGTAGGCGTAGCGAATGCGCCAACGATTCACCCAGATTCGCCAGCGTTCGGCGAGCAGATCGCGGCCGTCGAGGTGGTGGCGCGTGTACTTTTTCACCGTCCCGGCCCCGACGTCGATGCACGCCAGCACCCAAAGCAGGTAGAACGCCAACACCTGAGCCGCGAGCCCGGCGACGAATCCGAACGAGCCGTTGCGAGCGGCGTTGCGCAGTTGCTCGCTGCGCGTTTCGGCGTTCTGCGCAACGATCGCCTTGGCGTTGCGCCGGGCCGCAACGGTTTCCTCTTTCGACGTCGCGGCGATCTCTTCGAGCGTCCGGGAAAGCCTGTCTTTCTGGGCCTGCAACGCCTGCAACGCCCGGTCGCGCGCGCCCTTGTTCAGCCACTTATTCGCCTCCGACGTGGCGGCCGTCCACCGGCGCGTTGCGGCGTACTCCTGCATGGCGTTGCGGGCGTTGCGGTCCGACTGCGCAACGTTGCGCTCGGCCGCCGCAACGTCCTTTTCCAATCGTTGCGCCAGTGTGCGCAGTGGAGCCGTCCCGTCGTCGGCCCGGCGTTCGGCGGCTGTCAGCTCCGACGACATGACAGAGGCTATTTCCTTGCGATCCTCAATATGCACACGTCCGAATAGAAAAAGATACCCGCCGAACAGCGTAAACGCCGACGTGGTGACGGCAGCAAGGGCGAAAACGACGAGTTTCGTCCGGTCCAATCCCTCGCTAAGTTGCGCCCGGTCCTCTTCGATGTAGTAGGCTTTCACTCCGTGCCGCTTCTCGACACGCGATACAAACCACTGCGAGCCGTACACGCGCACGACGATCTCGCAGAGCAGGGCGATCAGTACACCCGTGGCCTGCCCGATCCAGTTCGGGCCGACTACAGCGAGAATGCCGTAATACGCGCTCAGACCGGACACCACCTGCGCGATGAGCAGGCCGAACGCGGAGGCCGGGCGCAATCCCGCGTGTTTCGCGTAGAACTCCGGGGAGGTGAGGTTGTGTACAGTTGCTTTCATGTCATTTCTTTTTCTCCGGCGTAGGCCGGTACTCGTCGTCTATAAACTTGTCCCGCAACCCACCCTCCCCGCGCCGAAACGCGGGATCGAAGTGCCAAGACGAATGCGGTGTTTCCGCGCGCTTGGCGAGCTTGCGATCGACAGGCTCCGGGCCGGGATCGCAGACGTGGCAGAAGGAACGGCCCCGGCGCGCGGGGCGTTGGCGGCAGAGGGTACATTTCACATCCATATCAGTAATTCTATCACCCCCAGGATCAGGCACCACACCGCCCAGGCTGTAAGGGCCGCCGAAAGCTGCCCCTCGATAATGTGCCGGCGGTTGGTGCGTTCCCACCAGGTCCAGGCGTCCAAGTCGAACATACCGACAAGGATCACAGCGAGGACAGAGGCGAGGGCGGCGGCGATGAGGTGTATCATCTTCTCGAATATTTTTCCCACTCGTCCGCGCTAACAGGGGGCCGCGCACCTTTGGGCGTGAACAATAATTTTCCATCCTCCATTTCCCGCGCCATCTCTGCCGCAGCCGCGCCCGGCTCCTCCGCATTCAGCCATGCCTCGAACTCGGCATCACTCATGCCCGCCGGGATGCGGGGCAACGCCTCCGCCTCCGGCACGAACTCCGGTTCCGGGTTCTCCCGTCCCTGCTTCCACCGCTGCGCCGCCCCGACGAACGGGGTGCAGTTGGCCGGCCAGTCAGGGTCGGTGCGAGCCTTCCATTCCACGACAGCCCAGAGGGCCAGCGGGGACAGGACGACGGCGGTGGTGAACGGGTCAGGCATGAGACGCTAATTCTATTGCATGAAACAAGGCCGCTTCCTTGTCTGGATACGCCGCCAGGAATCCGGAATTGTGCCGGAACGTCTGCGCTGGATGCGCAGGAATCGGGAATTGCGCGCTGTCCCTGCTAATGATCTGCCAACCGCCGCGCTTGTTCGGCGTGACCAAGAACTTAATGCCGTCTGCTTCGGCCATTTCGTGCCACCCTGCAATTGGGTCGTCGCTTTCGTCTATGGCAACGCCGTCGGACTTGAGGAGGGCCGCCCACCGGCTTTCGTCAGCAACGGCCTTTTCAGCTTTCGCCAGCATGGCGGCGAAAACAGTCTGAGCTAATCCAAGTGCAATGTCGAAGCCGCCGGGCAGGGCATTGCAAGCCCGGATTATCGCGTTGAAAGTCGGGGCTTGGATGTCCCGGCCCTCCACGATCTCACCACGGTCAACTCGATCGACGTAATCGAACAGGAATTTTTCCAGCTTATCCCGAACCGAACCAGCCGGGAAAAAATGGCGCAAGACCATCAGGTTGGTTGCCGGCAGGTCGGCGTCCTGGTGGTGATCGAAGTTGAGCCGATCAGGATCATATCGGCGGCCGATGTCGAGGACGCACACGTCTGTAGCGTCGACGGCGGTTTCGCTCGGTGTATACGTGCGCTCGATTGGGATTGTTTTCCCATATCGTAGCACCGCAATAGCCAGTAATTCATCGGCATGAAATGTGCCGGCATGGGTGATGATCTTGTTGATATTCATGTTATTGATTTTGCTTTTTCGCAAGGCCGAGCAGCCACGCTACGAAGTCCTTAATGGACATCCCGCGCTTGGTTGCCTCCAGTTTTATTTCCCGGTGCGTTTCGGGCGACACCGGGAGGTTCTTATATTCAGGTTTGCTTTCCATGTTTGCAAGTTTACAATTTTATTTAATTGAAGGCAAATTTATTTGCGTATTTCATGGGAAGTCTGTATTTTTGTCAAAATGACAAAGATGCAGGAAAAACATACCACCACCATCGACCCCGCCGCCTACCGGGGGGCCGAACTGCGCGCCCTGGCCGACGAGGCCGGGGTGTCGCTCAAGACCGCCTATCGCTGGCGGCAAGGAAAGGCGGGGCGGCATACCACGCTCCTGATCGAAAGAGTAATACAATCAATCCAATATGACGACCAACAAATTCTATCACCGTCAACCGATCGTAACGGTCGATGACCTAATCCTAACCGCATGATTGCAAGAATCAACATCATCGAATCCGCCTTCATCGGCGGCCAATTCACCGCCGCCTACACCGTCGAAGGCGACACCCGCCGGCGTGAGATCGAACTCCCGGCCCTCTGTACCGTGCGCTGCGCGGAGCAGGCCGGCCTCGTGCGCGTGGACGGCCACGTTACCGAACGCCCCGGAGATGGGCCGTACTACGAGCGCCAGCACATCCGCATCATCGAAGAAGTTCGAAACCCCGTGACCGGGGAATACATCGACGTAACGCCAACCGTCCCGGTTCGCGTTATCGCGGAGCAGGTAGCCGGCGAAAACCCGGCCGCGATCATCAGAGCCGCCGAAACCATCTATCCTGAATATGTCGACATTGATTTCCCGGCCGCGTTCCAGATCACCACGGTACATCAGATCGAACTGTAATGAAAAAGCCCCGGCGCTGCTGTGTCCAGCGTCCGGGGCTAAATTCTATCACAACGCAAATTTATTCTAAAATGTCTGAAATCAAAATTTATAACGGCGCGAAGGTCGTCTTCGACCCCAGCGAACCGAAGCAAGGGACGTACGGCCCCTACCAGACCGTTAAGGTCACGCACCCCGACTTCCCGGAAACGGAGTACAACGGCAAGAAATACCGGGACATGGCAATTCACTTCGCCCCCGGCTCCCCGGAATCGGCCCTGCGCAAAGGAATGAAGGTGAACGTCGTTGTACAGGACGGAAAAGCGAAAATTGCCGGCGGCCCGGAGTTGACCGCCACGCCCAACGGCACCGCCCCGAAGATCGACGCCAGCAACCCGTTCCTCCCGTTCCATCCGGGCGAACTGGACGCACCGGGCCGCGCGCACCTTGCCGAACTGGTCAAGTCGTGGGCCGGGGTATATGTTCACGCCCGCGCGTGCATCCTCGAAAAAGAGGCAGCAAGCAAAGGAGGGAACGGGACGATCATTTCGGAAGAAAGCTGCCACGCGGCAGCCGTAACCATCCTTATCGAGGCCATGAAACTGTACCGTGTGCAGTGAGGAAGTCAACCAGATACCGGATATACTACCTGCTAAGGATTGCCGGCGTCACGCACGGGACACGCGCCCGCGTGTGGCGTCAGGCATCATCCAACACCTGGACAGAGGACCGGGCGCAAGGGTGTATCTCATGGCTGGACAGCGTGACCCTCGACCCCAGGTATTTCCCCGGCGTGCCGGATTCACTGATGAGTTACGCGCTGAAAAAACGTATGGATAATGAGCGAGATTGACCCGCCCACTGGCCCCGAAGTCGCCCGATCTATCCGGGCGTTCCTTAACGACCTGCGCGCGTTCATGGACCGGCAGCCGGGCGCGTATGACCTGGACGGGTGCGCCGCATGGTTGCAGGAATTGAACACTTACTACGCGCGATGGGCGCAAGTATGGGGGCAGACCGAAGGACTGTACGCCGGCCTCGTTCACCACGAAATAGCGAACATGGGGGATGAGGAGTACAAGAAAATTAAGAACTCATCCACGCTTACCGACCTGTACGTGAAAGGGAAGTACCGGGCACACGCGGCCCTGTATTCAGAAATGGACAAGTGGGGGAAGGTGTTACAGGCCGCCGCCGACAATACCCGTACCCTGCTTGCCTCGTACCGGGAAGAACGGAAAATGGAACCTCGAACAACAACGCAGCAATGATCTATCACATCATTTCAATCATCCTCCTGGCCCTCCTGGTCCTGGCGTTCGCCGGGATGTTCCGGGAGGCGTGGGAAAAAGAACGCAGACTATGACACGAGAAATTAAGTTCCGCGCCCGATCAATCGACGAAGGCTATAACTACGGGAAATGGATCGTATCGAGGTGCATTGTTCAGGATAAAACCGGCCGGATGTTCTTTGTTGATCCAGACGTGAGCGAAGGCGGGTACGTCAATTATATTTCTGGTTTTGTAGATGATGCCGTCGAAGTCGATCCCGTCTCCTTAGGCCAGTTCACCGGCCTGCACGACGCGACCAAATGGGACGAGCTGACCCCGGCCGAAAAACTGGAAAGCATCCGTAACGGGGTTAAGGAAAAGGACTGGAAAGGCCGGGAGGTGTACGAGGGGGACATCTTGCGCGGCAAGTGGAATGCTTCCTATCCCGACGTTTCCGGACCGGTGTTGTTCCAGAATGGCGCGTTCAAAGCACGAATTGAACTGCTCGGCTCAACCGGGATAGCGTCTGATTTCTCGAAATTCCGCGTTATCGGCACCATCCACGACCCAAAACCCGAAAAGGCATGAAACAGAAC
>CAZRFC010000205.1:7558-7854 GCA_964598975.1 uncultured Mycobacterium sp.
CCGCAAACGCCCTGCAATCGGCCACGGCCAAGCAGATACACGACGAGTTCTACCAACCCGCACGCCTCCTTGCCGAGGCCAAGCGGGAGGAGGAAAGACCTCTCCCGCACGTGACCCGGACGGGGAACAAAAAAGGCAAGGCAGGGAGGCGAAAATAACACGCACCACACTTGCAAATGTGATAACCGAGTTGTAACTTAGTTGGGCATTCGACAGCGGAACGATTAGGGACCGGCCCGCGACCGAATTTCCCCTTTGCAAGCCAAGTCACGTTTTCACATAGACTCCAATCGCCT
>CAZRFC010000206.1:0-7836 GCA_964598975.1 uncultured Mycobacterium sp.
TCCGCAACCCTGCGAAGTGGGCCGATATCTGCGCTCGAGGCATGGCACAGCAGGAACTCGAATCCGACCTCGTGAAGCGTGAGCGACGGTCGATCGAGGATGTACGCTCACTGCTGAGCGACATGCACAAGTAGGGTGGTGTTCTGTGTGACGCTCGATTGTGCAGGGATTTGTGGGCTGTGCAGGGCTTGCTGACTGCACAAGTAGGGGTTACTCTATCCGTGACGGCAAACCGGACCAAATTGGTCCGGTTTTTGATCCAGACCCCCCGCCCGGTCGCGGGGGACCCATTCAATTATCCCCCTCACACGCCCAACGTTTTTTCCCTGTCAAGATAGGTAATCCCATGACCACAGAGCAGGTTGACTTGATGGAAGCGGGTCCAGATATGGATGCTGCCGTTGCTGTTGCGATTGGCGGCTACACCATCCCGTATCGCATGCCGGACGGCAGGGATGTTCGTGCATTGTGCTACGACGGGATGATGCAGGTGGCTCCGTGGAATCCGTCGCGGAGTTGGACCGACGCGATGTTTGCGGCGGAGCGGTTCGGGTTGTTCAACAGTTTTCGCGTGCTGCGTATGAACAGGTACGACTGGGAGGTGATGGAGATTGGTGATCCATTGGACCGTATTGTCTCGAATGCTCCATCCGGCCCGCTCGCCATCTGCCGTGCGATTCTGAAGCTGCATGGAGGTGCCGTATGATCGCCTGTTACATCCGTGTTTCGACGGTTGATCAGAACGAGTCGAGTCAGCGAGCGGAGATTGAGCGTTGGCTGTCGGGGAATGGTCTTTCTGAGGTTGTGTGGTTTGTTGACAAGGAGGGTGGTGACACGTTGGATCGTCCGTCGTTTGAGCGGATGCAGAAGCGGATATTTGGTGGCGAGTTTCGGACGGTGGTGATTTGGAAGCTGGATCGTTTGTCGCGGAAGTTGCGGGACGGGATCAATGTGCTGTGCGACTGGTGCGATCGTGGGCTCAGGGTGGTGAGTGTGACGCAGCAGATTGATTTGAGTGGTACGGTGGGGAAGATGATTGCGGCGGTGTTGTTGGGTGTGGCGGAGATGGAGCAGGAGACTCGGAGGGAGCGTCAGGCGGCTGGGATAGCGGTGGCGAAGCGAGAGGGGAAGTACAAGGGTCGGAAGGCTGGTACGTTCAAGGGTTGTCCTGATCGTGCGCGTGAGTTGCGGGCGAAGGGGTTGTCGTTGGCGGAGATTGGGAGTGCGATGGGTGTGTCTCGGATGTCGGTGTCTCGGTATTTGAATCATCCGGAGGTTGTATGACCCCCTACTACGACCTCGTGCCGCGTGATCCGGAGAAGAATCTGGAGTGGCGGATTTCGTGCCGAGAGCGTGCGTTGACGGACCTCAAGTTTCGGGATGCGCTCTGGCAGGCGTGCATGGAGGATGTGCTGTTCTTCATGGGGTTTGCCTGCTGGTCGTATGATCCGCGGGCGAAGATCAAGGTGCGGCCGTTCATTCCCTGGTCCCATCAGGAGCCGGTGTTTGTTGCGCTCGACGAGGCGGTGGACCGGGCCGAGCGGGAGGAGATCCCGATCGACGTGATTCTCGACAAGTCCCGTGCGCAGGGTGGGACGTTCGGTTATCTGTGGGTTGATCTGCGTCGTTGGTTGCGGGACCGGATGTTCTCGGCGGGGTATGTCACCCGGAACGAGAATCTGGTTGACTCGCGGACGGACTCGGACACGGTGTTGTGGAAGGTGGCGTGGGCGATCGAGAGATTGCCGGTGTGGATGCAGCCGGCGGGGTGGGATCAGACGAAGCACCGGAATCTGAGCCAGCACACGTTCATCAACCCGGAGAACGGGTCTCTGCTGACGGGGTATGCGGCTGGTCAGGACGTGGCGACCGGCGGCCGCGCCACGGTGTTCACGATCGACGAAGCCGGTGCGCGGGATTTCGTGCAGGGTGGGAAGGATGCGGCCGTTCAGGAGGCATTGCATGACGTGACCAACTGCATCCGCATGGTTTCGGCGCGGTATGTGGATCAGGGGGTGTTTCACGAAGCGTGCGAGAATCCGGACACGGCGAAGAACGGCGTGCATCTGGTGCTGGCGTGGCAGGACAATCCGATTCACGGGAAGCACTCGTATGTCGTGCGTGGCGGCAAGCCGGTCGCGCGCAGGCCCGAAGAACAGGCGGACGTGGACAAGTACCACGCGGAGCATCCGGACCTGCGTCATCGCCTGGAGCGCAAGGGGTTCAAGTTCGAGGGAGTGGTGCGCAGCCCGTGGTATGACCGCCGCTGTCTGCGGCCGACCTCGACTCCTCGGCTGATTGCGAGCCAACTGGATCGCGATCCGCGTGGCGCGGTGGGGAAGGTGTTCCCGTCGGACCTGTTGGACAAGATGAAGCGGGACAACTGCCGTGCACCGGTGTGGCAGGGTCAGCCGGTGTTTGATGGAGAGACGCTGAAGCTGACGGGTCTGCTGAAGAAGGACGACGGGCCGCTCAAGCTGTGGTTCAAGCCGGGTGTTGATGACTCGCCGCCATTGGGACCGTTCACGGTTGGCTGCGACTGTGCGGTGGGTTCGGACGGGGCGTACGCCAGCAATTCAGTGGCGAGTGTGATCGACGACCGGACTGGTGAGCAGGTGGCGGAGTACACGATCAAGGGGATGGCTCAGATTCAGTTTGCGCGGGTGGTGGTGGGACTGGCGCGGTGGCTGCGGAATGCGTTGCTGGGTTGGGAGGATGCCGGAGTGACGGCACCGTTCGCGAAGGAGATCATGGAGGTGATCTGCTACGGGAACGTGTACTACCGGGACGTGCCGGAGATCGGTTCGCGGAGAAAGAGTCGCAAGGCCGGCTGGGGGAACAGCCGCACGGAGGACAAGGCGGATTTGTTCGAGAAGATGGCGCTGGCGATGGAGACGGGGCGGTACGTGCCGCGTTCGACGGAGATGATTGTGGAGTGCGGCGAGTACGAGTGGGAGGATGGGAAGATCATCCATGCTCCGACGAAGAACCGTGGTGCGGTGGACAAGAACCACGGGGACCGGTGCATCGCGAGCGGCGTGTCGTGGCTGGTGTATTCTGGCGATCGTGCGGCAGATGCCGTTGACAACCAGGCGGAAACGAAGCAGAATCCAGACTACGGCAGTTTTCTGTGGCGTGAGCAGCAGGAGCGCCAGAGAGTGGATGCGGACAGCCCTGAATTTTCCATCAGGGACGTGATGCTATAGCCAATCGGAGCTAAACACCGATGGAAGACAAGATCGACGCGGCGATTGAGAAGATGGCGGAACTGACGAAGGCGTGTCAGGATTCGCAGAAGGCGTACCAGTTTTCCCAGGCCGCGCTGAACCTGGCGCACGCGAAGCAGATCGTCGAAGGCAAGTCACAGAAATCGAAGGGGGCTGGCGCTTAGCGCTCGCCTGCAAAAAGGCATAGGCGGCTGATCCCCGTCGAGATGCCTCAACATCGCAGCCTTTGAGGGGGCGGCGCAATAGCGCCTTGCCCCCTTTTTTCTTTTGGTGCTGCGATGTCACGCGATCCCCGGCCCTACAACGGGCTGCATCTTCCGAACGGCGCTCAGGCTGTCAGCCAGCAACAGCAGTTGCAGGCCGCCTTCGCGCAGCAGCATCAGGCGATCGCGCGCGAACTCTACGTGCGGTTAGCGCCGGACCTGATCGGGACGGACGCGGGGTCCGCTGAGTTTCACGCTCTGGCCCAGCAATGCCAAGCGGCATCGATGGCTTACTTCGAGGGCGCAGGGCTGGTGCGGCCCAAGCAGGACGAGTCTGCCGAGTAGTCACGGATGATCGACCTCCAGAATGACGAGCGGCGCGCCCGGCTGTTCAAGGCCGTGAAGTCGTCGCGCGATGCGCTGGAGCCGTTCCGCCGGGTCCGCAAGGAACTGGTCCGCGATTACGTCGGGTCGTGGTACTCGGAATCTGGCGCGAGGAACAAGACCCTCGTCAACCTGATGAACCAGACCGCCCGCATCTACACCGTGGCGCTCGCGGCGCACAACCCGCAGGTTCTGGTCTCGACTCCACGCGAAGAAAGCCTGCCGTTCGCCCGCCGGTTCGAAGTGAACCTCAACAAGCTGATTGGCGACATGGCGCTCGATCAGACGTTTCGGGCGATCGTGCTGGATGCGTTTTTCTGCATCGGCTGCGGCGTCGTGATGATGCGCGACACCGACACGCGGTTCCACGGATTGCTCGAATCCGAAGAGGACGTGTGGCTCGATCCGGGCGAACCGTGGCTGAACCGGGTCTCGCTCGACGACCTGATCCTCGACATGACGGCCAAAGAGCTGACGAAGATGCGGTACTGCGGCCACCGCTACCGGGCGGACTACGAGAAGGTGATGGACGAGCCGGGCTACGACAAGAAGGTCAAGGACAAGCTCAAGCCGACGAAGCGTTCGCACCACGATTCGACCGGCGCGGCGCGGGACATCGCCTCGGACTACGGGAGTGCTGAGGACGACGACCTGAAGGACATGGTGTGGTTGCAGGACATCTGGATCGCGGAGAACAACACGGTCGCGACGTTTGCCTGCGATCAGGACTTGCCGCCGCTGATCGAGCGGGAGTGGGTCGGTTCGCAGGCGGGTCCATACAAGTTCCTGTCATTGGGGACCGTGCCGGACAACGTGATCCCCGCGTCGCCTGCGATCAACCTGAAGGGGATGCACGACCTCCAGAACCGGCTGCATCGCCGCATGGAGAAGGATTCGGACGCGCACCGGGTGGTCAATGCGTACCCGCCCAGCGGCGCGGATGACGCCGAGAAGATCCGCAAGGCCGAGCGGAACTCCTGGGTGCGGATGAACAATCCGAAGGACATCCAGCAGGTCGAAGTCGGCGGCGTGGATCAGCGTGACCTGGCGCTCGCGACGTTCATTCAGGACGAGTACGACCGCTTCGCCGGCAATCTTCAGGCGATGGGTGGTCTCGGTCCGCAGGCTGCGACGGTCGGGCAGGAAGAACTGGTGATGGGCCAGCTCAACCGTTCGGAAGCCGACATGCGGATGGCGGTCGTGAACTTCGCGGCCGACTGCATTCTCGACCTGGGCCGGCTGATGTGGGAGGACCAGACGCTTGAACTTCAATCGTCGATTCCTGTGGGGAATTCCGGCATCGAAGTTTCCGCCAACTGGATGCCCGATTACCGGGTGGGGAACTTCGAGGACTACGAGTTCAAGGTCGAACCGTACTCGATGGTGTTCAAGACGCCCCAGCAGCACTTGCAGGAAGTGTTTCAGGTGCTGCACGAGATCGCCCCGCTGTGGCCGATGTTCCAGGCGTCGGGAGCGACGATCGACGCGGAAGCGCTTGTCGATGAAATCGCCCGACTGCTGAACAAGCCGTTCCTGAAGCGGCTCATCACATTCGCGGTGATGCCCGACATGCTGGGCGGCGATGAGAACACCGTGCGTCAATCTCCAGTCACGTCACGAGAGACGATCCGCAAGAACGTGAGCACCGGCGGCACGAAGGACGCGCGGTCGAGTGCGCTCATTCAGTCATTGATGGGCGGCGGATCGTCGCAGGTGAATGGACAGATGAAGGCAGCAATGGGGAGGCGTCCCGCGTGATTTACAGGATCAACGGCAAGGTGGTCAGTCGGGTTGAGTTCCTGCGGACGCGGGCGAAGTCGGTCGGCGTCCCCCGGCTCACCAACACGTATCGCGGACACGCTCCGCTGCTGTCGGACGGCCTGGGCTGCATGAGGGCGCAGGTGCCTGAGATGCGGGAGGCCATCGCGCGGCGAGGGATTCAGGGGGTGCGGGTCAGGGACAGCGGACAACTGGAAATCACCAGCCGGCGAGGCCGGAAGGAAGTGCTCCGGATGCGGGGCTTCAAAGACAACGAGGGAGGATTTGGCGATGGCTGAAGAACTCAGCGAAACAACGACTCCGGAAGAGATGCAGTCGATCGTGGACGAACTCCATGCCGACCGTGCCGGCGACAAGGCCGACGCGAAGTCCGACGCTGCGATCGTCAACGGTCTCGCCAACAACGAAGTCAAAGACGAAACACCCGCCCCGAAGGCGGATGAGACCGCCGCGCCGAAAGGCAAAGGCGAGACGACCGACGATCGGGCGTGGCTCGACGACGATCTGAAGTCGGAGGTTGCCGCGTTTGGGATCAGCGAGGACGAACTCGCTGACTTCACCAGCCGCGAAGAAGTCGAGCGTGCGATGCGTCTGTTCGACAAGAGCGCACTGGAAGCCGGCCGCAAGGCGATGGCCGACGGTGAGTCGAAGACGACGCGCGACGACAAAGGCCGGTTCGTCAAAAGCGAAACCGAGACCCCGGCGAAGGAGCCGGAGAAGAAGCCCGCCAAAGGCAGCTACGAGATCAAGCTCGACAAGAGCATCTACGACGACGGCCTCGTGGACGAACTCACGCGCCTGCGTGACCACTACGAAGACCGTCTCGAAGAGAACAGAACCCGCCTCGAAACGCTCGAAGCGCGGTTCCTCGAAGCCGACCAGAAAGCGGAGCAGCAGCACTTCGACAGCCTGGTGGACTCCCTCGGACATACCGACCTGTTCGGCAAGCCCGACAAGGAGGACGCCAAGCAGCGCCAGCGTCGCGAAGACCTCTACGTGGCCGTCAAGGCCCAGATCATCGGTCTTCAGGCGTTCGGACGGCCGACCGAGATGAGCGAGTCGCTCATCAACCGCGTGGCCCGCATGGTCTTCGCGGAAGAACTCGGCAAGAAAGACCTCAAATCACGGACCGCCAGAATCACGAAACAGTCCAACGGCCGACAGGGTGGCGGGGCGACCCGTCCGACTGATGTTCCCGAATCACCACGGGACGCGGCCGACCGCCTGTATCGGGAACTGCTGGCGTCCTAAGCATAAAGGTGTGTCGCGATGGCACTCGGCATTGAACAGATCGACGATTTCGTTGCAGGGATTCACCAGAAGTTCGCCGGTGAAGACGGCCTGAAGGCGCAGGACATCAGCCTGCCACTTCAGGAGTACAAGTACGCTTCGCGCCTCCTCGACGGGAACCTGTCGAAGGACACCATGAGCACGTCGCAGTGCAAGTGGAAGCTGAAGGTGCGGCACAACGACAACTTCCAGGTGACGGGTCTCTATCACCGGGATTCGTCGAACCGCGTCAACGTCCTCGACGAGGGGTCGCTGAAGTGGGGTCTGACGACCAACAACTACCACTACGACATCGACGAGGAGATTTTCCGCACCGGCGGGAAGCAGATTTACGACTACATCGAGGACATGGAACGGGATCTGATGACCTCGTTCTACACCGGCATGGAAGACCTGATGTTCGGGCCGGGACCGTCCAGCTCGACGCAGAGTCCGTTCCCGCCGGTCTCGCTGCTGTGGTGGATCACGTCCACCAGCGACAGCACGACCGAGAACAACGCGACGGAAGGGTTCACCGGCGCGGCCCCTGTTGGCTGGAGCGACGTCGGCGGCATTTCCACGACGACCTACGACCAGTGGAAGAACCGCGCCTTCCCGTACACGAACGTGGACCGGGACGATTTCGTGGAGAAGACCATCCGATCGATGGACCTCTGCGAGTTCAAGCCGCCGGTGGAACGGCCGGACATCGTGTCGCAGACGCGGCCCAACTGGGAACTGCTCACGACCTACAGCCGGATTGCTGAGGCGCGGCGTCTGCTGCAACTCGGCAACGACAACATCGGCAACGATCTCGCCGCGCACAGCGGCCAGGTGATGATCCGCGGCGTCGCGATGGACTGGGTGCCGGCGTGGACGAACTCGGCCAGCGCCAACGCCCGGACGGACGGGATCATCCTCGGCGTCAACTGGAAGACCTTCAAGGCGTACCGCGCGAATGGTCGTGTGATGCG
>CAZRFC010000207.1:0-6104 GCA_964598975.1 uncultured Mycobacterium sp.
GATGATGAACGCGTAGCTGCGGGAGCCCTGCCGAAGGTGTCGGCCAGCAGGGTGCGGTAGGCGGGCAGCCTGCCGCGGCTGAGGTACATCGTGGCCACGAAGATGGTGAACTCGTCGGCGGTGCTTCCGATCAGCACCGGAACGCGGGCCGTCATGCCGGTGCCCGCGACGGCGGGCGGGGCCGCGGGTAGACGCCGGGTTCCGGTGACCGGGCCGGTCAGGATGTTGGTGCCGATGCGGGCGTAGCCGGGGCCGGATTCGAGTCGCGCTGCGGGCAGTTCGCGCAGGCATGTCGCGGCCGTCGCCGGACGGCTGCATCCCAGCTTGGCGGCGAAGGCCGCGCTGATCCGCTCGGCGGCCGGCAGCGCCGCCTGGGCCTGGCAGGGACCGCTCTGCAGGATGGCCGCCCGGAACAGCCCGTAGGACTCCGGGGCCACGAGGTGATCGCAGACCGACATCGCCCCGGCCGACTCCCCGGCGATGGTGACCTTGGCCGGATCACCGCCGAAGGCGGCGACGTTGTCGCGGACCCAGCGCAGCGCCGCCTGCTGGTCGGCCAGGCCGTAGTTGCCCACGGCACCGTCGGGACCCGCCAGTGCGGGGTGGGCCAGGAAACCCAGCGCACCGAGCCGGTAGTTGATCGTGACGACGACGATGTCGCCGCGGGTGGCCAGCCGCCGCGAGTTGTAGATGTCGGAGCTTCCGTTGAAGAAGCCGCCCCCGTGGATCCAGACCAGCACCGGCCGGCGGGATTTCGGGGTGGCGCCCTCCGGCGTCCAGACGGTCAGGTTGAGGCAGTCCTCGCTGGTGGCCAGTCCGAAGTCCGGGTCGACGCGGACGTCCTGGATGCAGCGGAGGCCCGGTTTGGTGGCGTCGCGCACCGCCCTCCACGGGGTCGGCGCGACCGGCGGCTGCCACCGCAGCGGGCCTACCGGGGCGGCCGCGTAGGGAATGCCCTGAAAAACCCGGAAGCCGTGGCCGTCGAGTGCGCCGGCGACGCCACGCACCGGCCCGTTGGCGGTGCGCACGACGGTCGGTTCTGGGGTGGCGGCCGGCGCCGCTGTCCCACAGCCGGAGATGAGCACGACAAGACTCAGCAGCGCGGCGACGTAGCGGATTAGTCGGCCGACGTAACGGGACGGCACGGGAACCGAGACTACGCGGACGCGGCGTCACCGCCCCCATAAGCCTCGTTATGGTCAATCGTTGATCTTCGCGTCAACATCGCCCACACTGAGAAGCTGACAGCCGTCAAGTTTTGTTCGACGCAGGCCGAGGAGAGCCAATGAGCGCACGGATCATGGACGCAGCCGCACGGGTACTGGCCGATCCGCAGGCCTACACCGACGAGACGAAACTGCACGAGGCGCTCACACACTGCCGCAAGAACGCCCCGGTCTCCTGGGTCGACGTCGAGGGCTACCGCCCGTTCTGGGCGGTCACCAAGCACGCCGACATCATGGAGATCGAACGGCAGAACGAACTGTTCACCAACTACCCGCGGCCGCTGCTGGCCATCACCGAAGCCGACGACGCCCTGTTGCGGGACATCGAGGCCGGGACCGGCCTGCGCACCCTGATCCACATGGACGACCCGCATCACCGGGACATGCGCAAGATCGGCGTGGACTGGTTCCGCCCCAAGGCGATGCGCGCGCTGAAGACCCGATGCGACGAACTCGCCAGGGAATATGTCGACAAGATGGCCGAGAAGGGCCCGGAGTTCGACTTCGCCACCGAGATCGCGGTCAACTACCCGCTGTACATCATCCTGAACATGCTCGTCCTGCCGGACTCGGACTTCCCCCGGATGCTCAAGCTGACCCAGGAGATGTTCGGCGGCAACGACGAGGAGTTCCAGCGCGGCGGCGGCGTCGACGACATGCTGGCCGTGCTGCTGGACTTCTTCAAGTACTTCATGGCACTCACCCAGTCCCGTCGGGAACATCCGACCGAGGACCTCGCCTCGGCGATCGCCAACGCGAAGATCAACGGCGAGCCGATCTCCGATATGGACACGCTGTCCTACTACGTGATCGTGGCCAGCGCCGGCCACGACACCACCAGTGCCGGGATCGCCGGCGGCATGCTGGCCCTGCTGCAGAACCCGGGCGAACTGGAGCGGCTCAAGAGCGACATGTCGCTCATGCCGACCGCGGTGGAGGAGATCATCCGCTGGGTGGTGCCGGTCAAGGAGTTTATGCGAACCGCCCAGGAGGACACCGAGGTTCGCGGCGTGCCGATCGCGAAGGGCGAGGCGGTGCAGCTGTCCTACGTGTCGGCCAACCGCGACGAGGACGAGTTCTACGACCCGTTCCGGTTCGACGTCGGCCGCGACCCGAACAAGCATCTGTCCTTCGGGCACGGGGTGCACTTCTGCCTGGGTGCGGCGTTGGCCCGGATGGAGATCAACAGCTTCTTCTCCGAACTGGTGCCGCGGATCAAGTCCATCGAGTTGGCCGGTAAGCCCGAGCACATGGCGACGACGTTCGTCGGCGGCCTGAAACACCTGCCGATCCGCTGCGAGATCAGCTAGCCCCCCGCTCGCTCGCCGCGAGCGTGCGTGTCGGTGCGCCGACACGCCGCGGCAGCGTGCGCTTGGCGCACGCTCGCGGGGGACGAGGGCGGCGTTGGCGCCGTCAGACGAATTCCGCGGCGCGGTGGGCCAGCATCGCGATGGTGGCGTGCGGCCCGCGGCTGGGGATCCGGGGCAGCACTGATCCGTCGATGACCTGGAGGCCTTCCACGCCGTGGACCCGGCAGCGCTGGTCGACGACCGTCCCGATCGGAGCGGTCGAGCACAGGTGCTGGGAGGTCGACCAGACCGGCTCACCCAGAGCTGTTGCACCGGCGATGATCTGAGCGACGAGGTCGCAGCCGCCGCGAAGGTCGTCGATGTCGGCGGGTTCGCTGTCGTAGCGGTGCTCGATCCGCGGCGCCGCCGTCGGGTCGGCCGCGACAAGGGTGATCCGGCCGCGGGCACGGGGCCGCATCAGCGCCACCCCGATGCCGGTTGTTCCGGCCCCGAATCCCGTTGTGTACGGCCGGATCTCCAATCCCCCGGTGGCCAGAACCGCTTCCAGCACGGGGTGCCCCTGCGCTTCGGGCCAACCGGTGGCCATCACCCACTCCGGGTGGTCCTGAAAGGCTTGCCCGACCGGCAGGTCGGCGATCACCGGGATGCCCAGTTCCGTCAGCGAATCGGCGGGGCCGATCCCGGAGAGCATCAGCAGGTGCCCCGATTCCACCGCGCCTGCGCAGAGCACGACCCGGTTGGCGTCGATCCGGGTTTCGCCGTCGGGTCCGACCGCATCGACCCCGGTGATGCGGCCACCGGCGACGCGCAGGCGGGCCACCCGGGTACCGGGCAGCACCCGCAGGTTGGGCCGGCCCAGGGCCGGTTCGAGGAACGCCGCACCGGGGCCGCGGCGGATACCGCCGGTGATGTTGAGTGGCACCCCGTCGACCTCAAAGCCGGCCGCCGTGGTGGCGGCGGCGAATGCCGTTGTGCTCGGTGCGAAGTCGCGCTGCGTGTGGCTGGGGATTCGGTTCTCGATGGCACGGTAGTGCGGTTCGACGTCATCCCATGACCAGCCGGGTATGCCGTCATCGAAGTCGGCGGGTGCCGCACGCCAGAAGTAGCCGCCGTTGATCGCACCCGATCCCCCGACCACCGACCCGCGGACGATCTCCACGGACTCGGTGGCGGTCAGCGCGGCCCGGTAGCGGCGGACGACGGGACTGTCCGGTCCGATGGGAAGGGTCGCCGCGTCATCGGTGAGCGTCCTGATGGCCGGGTCGGCACGACTGGGACCTGCGTCCAGCACCGTGACCCGGCGGTCAGGGTCAGCCGAGAGCCGTTCGGCCAGAACCGATCCGGCGCTGCCGGCGCCCACGATGAGGACGTCGGTCACTTGATGTCCGGGCGAAGCGGTTGCAGGGTCCGTTCCCGCAGCACACCCCACCACAGCCCGGCCCCGTAGGCGAGGTCGTCAAGTCGTTTCAGTGCCATATAGCTCGCCGCCCCGATCGGCCTGACCCCCTCGTGGGGCATGTCGTTGCGGGTCATCCAGTCGTGGACGGCGTCGATGGTCGCCGCCGCCGCCACCGCCCGCCGGAGCCGCCGGGACATCAGCGCGGCGGCCGCGGCCACCGGCCAGTATGGCCGGCAGATGGCCGAGGACAGCTGTAGGGCCCCGTAGCCCAGGCCGCGGGCCGCCAGTGCGGCGGTCTCGGCGGCGCCGAGGTCCGACGCCCTCAGAGTTACGGCGACCTTGCGGGTGTGCACCCCGGCGAACGCCGCGGCGGCCAACAGGCCGGGCAGTGACCCGGTGGCCAGCGACAACCAGGCCAGCAGGCTGAAGAGCGGGATGACCAGGGGTGCGGACTTGTCCGGGTGACGCAGCGCCAGCGGTGCAGCCGAAGCGCCATAAAAGGCCCGGCGCGACAACCACTTCCGAAACCCCGTCCGGTGTTCGTGGGCGACCAGTGCCACCGGTTCGTAGCGCAACCGGAAGCCGCCGTCTACCAGCCGCCAGCACAGGTCGACGTCCTCTCCGGAGTGCAGCGCCTCGTCGAAGCCGCCGATGTCGGCGACGGCGGAGCGTCGGCAGACGATCGCGGCGCTGGGGACGTAGGACACCGGCCCGTACGGGACGACGGGAGCCTCGCGCTCACCGAGGTCCAGGGCCGAATGCACGGCCTCGTAGCGGGCGATCGTGCTGCCGCCGGGGTGCAGTGCCACGATCCGTGGGGCGGCCAGCGCCACCGTCGGGTCGCTGAAGTGTCCGAGCAGCGCCTCCAGCCAGCCGCGCCGGGGCACCACGTCGGCGTCGAGGAAGGCCACCAATTCGGTTGTGCAACGGGCCAGTCCGGTGTTGCGTGCGGCCGCCGGTCCCCGGCTGGTGGGATGCCTGAGGATGTCGATGTCGGGGCGGTCGAACCCGGCCCCGGTCACCGGGACCGTCGAGCCGTCGTCGACGACAATCACCTTCACGCCGGGCAGCGAACGCACCAGCCGGGACAGGCCGGCGGGGTTGTCGCGGACCGGGATCACCACGGTGACGTCGCGGTGTGACGGCCCGCCGGCCGGCCGCGGGTGGGCGACGGTGGCGTCGAGCAGTGCGCGGGCAAGCTGGGCGCTGGCGTTGTCGCGCACCTGAATTCGACCGGCGTCGAGCATGCGGCGGGCGGCCGGGGCCAGCCGCAGCAGCCGGGTCGGCGATCCGCCCAGCAGGGCCGATCCCCCGGCCACCGTCTTGACCCGGCGGTCGACCTGGACCGCGAAGCCGTCCGGCAGGCGGGTCATGTCAGCATCCCGTCCGGTCCGGGTTCCCAGCGCTGTACCCGGCGCAGGCACTCGGTGACCATCGCGGTGAAGATCCGCTCCCCCTCCGCCGGCGTCGCCGTGGTGGGGTCGCCGAGCACCCCGGAGGGGCTCACGGCGGCCACGCCGCCGCTGCGCAGCCGGGGCATCAGCGCGGCCAGGGACTCGGTGTTGCCGGCGGCCAGCCGGTCGCTGCGCACGCTGTCGGGGCAAAGGTGAAGCAGCACAGAGGTTTCGGTGTGGCCCGCATGGGCGTCGGCCGCTTCGGCGTAACCACCGACCCACACCACCTCCCGGTCCTCCGCGCGGAGTGTGCGGACGGCCGACCTCAGCGCGTCGAGGTTTCCGCCGTGCCCGTTAACGAGTAGCACCCGGGCGGCCCACTCGCAGGCGGACCGCCCGAACTCAACCAATACCGTTGTCAGCGCGGCGGTGCCGATCGAGACGGTGCCGGGGAAGCCCTGGTGTTCGCCGGATGCGCCGTAGGCGATGGCAGGCGCCAGCAGGTGGCCGAGGCGATCGGCGATGTGGCCGGACAGTGCCGCCGCGATGCGGGTGTCGGTGTCGAGGGGAAGGTGGGGGCCGTGCTGCTCAATCGACCCGATCGGGACGACCAGGGTGGGGGTGGTTCCGGCAACCTGGATGGAGGTGTACTCCCCCAGATCCATTAGCCACCGAGTGTTCGGGTGAATCCGGCCGGGATCAGGATGTCCTCGCGGGTGATGTCGTGGACCGAGGACTTGCCGAGTCCGCGCAGGGCGGAATCGATTCCGCCGCT
>CAZRFC010000207.1:6114-7244 GCA_964598975.1 uncultured Mycobacterium sp.
GATCGTTCGTGAAGTTGTTGGTGACCAGGAAATCGATTCCGCCGCTGAGGATGTCGAGTACGTTCTCGACACCGGCCTGCCCGGCGGCGGCCAGCCCCCACAGGTAGGCGCGCCCGATCATCACCGCCCGCGCCCCCAACGCCAGGGCCTTGACGACGTCGCTGCCGCGCCGGATCCCGCCGTCGAGCAGGACCTCGATCTGGTCGCCGACCGCGTCGGCGATGGCCGGTAGTGCGCGGATGGAGGCCGGGGTGCCGTCCAGGTTGTTGCCGCCGTGGTTGGACACCGAGATGGCCGAAACACCGGCATCCACGGCACGTTTGGCGTCGTCGACACGCATCACACCCTTGAGCATGAACGGCCCACCCCACAGTTCGCGGATCCAGGCGATGTCCTCCCAGGTGGGCGGTGGGGTGCCGATCCACTCGCCGTAGGCCTGGAAGAACGGGGGGCCGTCCTCGCCGCGGGCGGCCTGGTTGGGAACCGTCAGCGAGGGCGGCTTGAGGGTCTTGGCCCACTCCAGGAACCAGCGCGGCCGGATGAGGCCCTGCGGCGACATCTTGATCGCGGTGAGGTAGTCCATCTTCTCGGGGATCTTCGGGCTGCCCCAGTCCCGTCCGTGCGAGAAACTCCAGTCGGTGGTGACGATGAGGCCGACCGCCCCCGCGGCGCGGGCGCGTTCGACCCGCCGGGTGATGGCGTCGCGGTCGCCGAGCCAGTAGATCTGGAAGAAGGTCTTGGGGTTGGCGGCGACGACCTCTTCGATGGGCTTGCTGGCGAAGGACGACAGCCCCATCGCGGTACCGCGGGCGGCGGCGGCACGGGCGACGGCCACCTCTCCGTCGGGGTTGACGGCCTGCACCCCGGTCGGGGAGATCACCACCGGGAACGGGATGTCCTGTCCCATCACGGTTGTCGCGAGGTCTCGCTTCTCGGTGGCGCCGATGACGTGCGGGGCGAACCCCAACTCGCCGAAGGCCGCCACGTTGTCGGAGTAGGTGACGCCCTTCTCGCTGCCGGCCAGCAGGGCGGCGTAAACCCCTTTGGGGAGTCGCTTTTTGGCGCGTTCCTGCGCGACGGCGACGGTCTCGAACCACAGCTCACGTGCCATTAGACGGGACTTTCGTTGC
>CAZRFC010000207.1:7254-7790 GCA_964598975.1 uncultured Mycobacterium sp.
GGTCCCGGAGCCACGAGGGGGGGGGGGGGGCCAGGAGACACAGCGGGTGGCTTGGCCAGGGTCAGCAGCACGGTGCGGGAATGGTCCACCCGGGGCCGCGGAGTCTCCCGATCACCGGCCAGTGCGGCTTCGCCGTACCCCTGCACGCATTCGGGGTCGGGTCCGTCGATCGGCAGGCCGGTGAAGAACTTGGCGGCCATACAGCCGCCGCGGCAGCTGTCGTAGTGATCGCAGCCGGAGCAGGCGCCCGCCGACTGCGGGGAACGCAACTCGGTGAACAGCTCAGAGTTCTTCCACACCTCGCCGAAACCACCGTTGGACAACACATTTCCGGCGAGGAAGCGGTCGTGGATGGCGAACGGGCAGGCGTAGACGTCGCCCACCGGGTCGACCAGGCACACCACCCGCCCGGCGCCGCACATGTTCAGCCCGGACAGCGCGCCGGGCTGCCCGAGGCCGGACAGGTGGAAGAACGAGTCCCCGGTGAGCACCCGCTCACCGTGGGAGACCAGCCAGTCGTACAACTGCACCTGCTG
>CAZRFC010000208.1:0-7764 GCA_964598975.1 uncultured Mycobacterium sp.
TTGGCGGCGAAACGAACCCACTCCACCGGACTCATGCTCTTGATGTCGTCGTTGTACTCGGTGAGCAGGTGCTTGGCCACGAGTTGCAGCAAGACATGGTTGTCGCCCTCGAAGGTGGTGAACACGTCGGTGTCGGCACGCAGTTCAACCAACCGGTTCTCGGCGAGATAGCCGGCACCGCCGCAGGCCTCCCGGGCCTCCTGGATGGCCGCACTGGCGTGCCAGGTGCTGATCGCCTTGAGCCCGGCCGCCCGGGTCTCAATATCCCGTTGCGCCTCCACATCGAGCACTGCGGCGGTCTGCTGGTCGTGCATGGCCGATACCAGCTCGTTCTGGGCGAACTGCAGCGCGTAGGAGTGCGCGAGATGGGGCAGCAGCCGGCGTTGATGCACCAGATAGTCCATGATCGGCACTTCGCGATCTTCACCGGCGGCCTTGAACTGCTTGCGCTGCAGGGCATATCGCACCGCGATGTCCAGTGCCACCCGGGCTGCCTGGGCCGCGCTGCCGCCGACCGTGATCCGGCCGCGGACCAGCGTTCCCAGCATGGTGAAGAACCGCCGGTTGGAGTTCTCGATCTCGGAGGTGTAGGTGCCGTCCGGCGCGACGTCGGCGAACCGGTTCAGCAGGTTCTCCCGTGGAACGCGGACGTGGTCGAACATGATCCGGCCGTTGTCGACGCCGGGCAGGCCGCCCTTGTAGTCGCAGTCCGAGGTCCGCACGCCGGGGAGGTCATTGCCGTCGGCGTCGCGGATGGGGACCACGATGCAGTGCACGCCGTGGTTCTCGCCCTTGGTGATCAACTGCGCGAAAACGGCTGCCACCGTGGCGCTCTCGGCGGCCCCGCCGAGGTAGTCCTTGCGGGAGGACGGCGTCGGGGAGTTGATGACGAATTCTTCGGTGTCCGGATCGTAGGTGGCGGTGGTCTCCAGGTTCTGGACGTCACTGCCGTGCCCGGTCTCGGTCATCGCGAAGCAGCCGAGCAGGTCGAGGGTGATCAGCGGTCGCACGTAAGCCTCGTGGTGGCGTTCCGTCCCGAGGGTCTCCACCGCGCCGCCGAACAGACCCCACAGCACGCCGGCTTTGACCATGAGCGACAGGTCCGACATCGCCAGCATCTCGATCTTGGTCACCGCGGCGCCGGCGTCACCGGTGCCGCCGTGTTCCTTGCCGAAGCCGTCCTCGGCGGCGCCGGCAGCCGCGATGATCTTGAGTTGTTCGTTCACCCGCGCCCGCGCTTCGGACTTCTCCGGGATGAATTCCGGCTTGAAAAGCTCAAGTGAGAGCTTCTCCCGGATCATGTTCTTGGTGCCGCGCCAACGGCCGTCGAGAACCCGCTGAAGGTGATCGCTCGTGGTACTCATGACTATCCCCCTCGATGTACGCCGGGATCGGCCGACTAGCCGGCGTGGACGGTGATCCCGTACAGGTCGACGCCATGCGGCAGCGGCTTACCCGGGTCCAGTTGGACCCCGCTGACCGACAACGGTCCGGCATTGAGCAGATTCGCCATGACTGCCTGGCCGAGGAAAATCGAGATTCCCGCGCCCGGACAATTCTGCGGCCCGTGGCTGAAGAAGTTGAACGACCAGTCCTGCGCGGCCGTGCCACTGACCCACTCGCCGGGTGCGAACCGATCGGCATAGGGGATGCGCGCCCGATTCCGGTGGTTGAACACGTTGTAGATCAGCGCCTGCTTGCCCTCGGGAAGCACCACCCCACTCGGGAATTCGACATCCCGATGAGCCACTTTGACCAGCAGCCCGACCGTCGGCCACAGGCGCATCGCCTCCAGCAGGCAGCCGCCTAGATACTCCAGTGAGGCGACGCCCTTGGCGGTGCTGAGATCGACTCCGCCCACCTCGTTGCGGGCCTCCCGTTGCTGCTCGGGGTGGGTGGCCAGGACTGCCAACGCCCGCAGGACGTTGGCCGCCTGGTTGGCCTTGAGGGCGAACATCCAGTGCACCATCTGCCCGGCGGCTCCGCCGGGGGGCGTCGGTGCGCCGGCGACCAGCGAAGCCAGACTTCCCTTCTCGGCCTTGTCGATGTAGCGCTGGATCATCGCGATGAACTCGGGGTACTGCGACCCGGGCTCACCCGGCATCTTGTTGCCCTGCGACATGAGCTCACCGAGCAGATCGGTGATTGCGGTGTCCTCGGCGGCACTGTCACCGAGGACGACCCGCCGGATCATCCGCAGGAACGCACTGTCGATGTCCTGCCAGCGGATGGGCTTGCCGGCCAGTGTTGCGGCGGTATCCGCCGCAACACCGGCCCATGCCCCGGCCAGCGAGTGGATCGGCTTGCCGGGCTCGCACACCGCGTCGGCGAACTGCCGACGTTGTGCCCACAGGTCACCCCGCGAGATCGTCAGGGCGTCCGGCTGGAAGGCGGCCATCCCCTTCACCTTCGGCTCCGGGTCGGAGGCGAACGGGTCCGGGGAGCCGCCCAGCACGAACTTCAGGTCGTCGGGATGGGTGATCAGCAGCGATTCGTCCTTGGCCACCCGCACATAGAACGGCCCCGGTCCGTGACGCTTCACCAGTCCCTCGACCAACTGGTAACCCAGATGGTCAGTGCCCAGCCTGGACGCGATCTTTACTGGCAGTTCCCGCTTGTTAAACAGCCCCTGAACGATGTTGGGCACACCGATCTGAGCCGTGAAGCGGATACCTTCGAGTGCCGACGCGTGTGGAAAGTCCTGTGGCACCGGTCCCTAGCCCCAGGGCATATAGGCGCGAACGGTATCGGCCAGCTGGACGATACGGTTCGGCTTGTCCGGCGCGGGCGCACCGAGCTTCGGCCACGGGGCGAAGATCCGGTCCACACCCTCGAGGGCCGGCTCCAGCTCCGGGTAGTGGCGCAGGATGACGTCCTTCATCGAGGTGTGGTTCACCCAGTCGAAACCGACCTGGGTGTAGACGTCGGCGTTGAAGTCGGTGGTGAAGAACCGGTCGGACTTCAGCCGGCGCGATGCCATCAGAATGAAGATGCGGAACGCGGTGTCGGAGAAGCCGAAGCCCTTGGGCGGCTGCTCGGCCTGCATACCGATCTGGGTGTCGACGAGGTCGACGTCGCCGCCGTAGATCTCGTTGATCTCCTTGGCCCATTCCTTGTTGGGCGTGATCTCGTCGATACTCTTCCGGCGCGGCATGTGCAGCATCTCGCGGAAGTCGTTGTACCGCGGAATGCCGCGCTCACGGTCGCGGACGATGTCGAGGGTGGCGAGGTCGGTGATCTGACCGTCGAGACGCTCCAGCTTGCGCAGGGCATTCGGGTAGTTATGCAGGCAGATCGCTCCGGCACTGGCCTGCGCCATCGAGTACCAGATGTCGCCCATCTCCATGCTGTGCATGAAGTCGCGGGTGTACTTGCCCTGAATCTCGGTGAAGGTGGTGTTGCGCAGGTGCTCGCCGGACTCCAGCGAGAACCAGTTCCAGTCGTCCGGGATCAGCGGGTGGAGCCGGTAGACGGTGACGAACTCCTCGGTGAGCGAGAACGGCGCAGCGTGGTGGTCGACCGGGGAGCCGACGATGCCCGAGAGCTCCTCGCTGTCGCCGACACGGCCGATCTTCTCCCTGAACGTCTCGCCGAGCGCGCCGTACCAGTTCGCGTTCATGCCGATCTGCAGGGCCGGGTGGCGCAGCACGCAGGTGGTCCACTCCACGGTGTGGATCTTGGCGATCAGCGCCGAGACCGTCAGCGCGGCGATCTCGTACAACCGCTGATCATCGAGGCTCGGGTAGGCCTTCTTCAGGGCGTCGCAGACCGCGTTGTGCTCACGGGCGAACAGAGTGTGCAGGATGCCCACACCCGTCCAGTAGTTCTCCTCGAACCCGGTCAGGTCGATGCCCTGGTTGTGCGCGCTCTTCGGAAGTCGGCCGTCATCCTGGACCTTGACCTTGCCGTCCTTGAAGGTACGGACCTCGGACTGCTTCTCCTTGCCGCTGCCGTAGATCTGCGAGCCGTCCCACCAGTGCGTTTCGGTGTTGGCGAAGACCGGAGCGGGCTGACCGTCGACGATCTCCTTCCCGTTCATCGGGATGGTCCGGCGGATCTGCATCGGGTTCTGCGGGAAGTCGTCGTTGGCGCCCAACGGGATGTCGATGACCTTGCTGGGGTCACCGTTGCCGTGGAAGAACCAGTTGTGGTTCTCGAACTGGATCCACGCGGCGGCGATGGTGTTGACGATGCCAGCCGGCTTGAACGAGTCGCGGGCCATCAGCTTGCGGCTGATCAGACGGGGGTCCGGATCGAGCAGCTTCTTGGTGTGGGTGATGGTCATGCTCGGCGGTGCGTTGCGGCCGAAGCCGGTGCCCGCCGCGCCCATCCACGGATCGGACAGGTCGTTGAAGGTACCGTCCGGGGTCCGGGCACGCTTGGCCTCTTCGGTCGGCTCACCGAGGTCGGTGGTCGGGCGGATGCCCTCACCCTCGAACAGGTTGTCCTCGCGCAGTTCTTTACGAAGGCCGGCCAGTGCCTTGATCTGCAAGATCAGGGATGGATGCTCGTACCACTGCTTGTCACTCATGTGTCTAATCCCTCCGGAAGTTTGGTTGTCAGTTGGTGGAAGACCGGGAAATTCAGCGCGGGATACGCAGCGCGAAGTAGCCGAGCTTGTAGTAGCCCGAACCGGTGTTGTAGAGGATCTTGCCGAGGTAGACGCCCGGAACCAGTTCCACGAGCTCGTCGCGGATCTTGCGGATGACCAGCTTGGGGTTCTTCTCGATGTCGGCGTAGTCGATCACCATGACGTCGACGTCGGGGTCTTCCTTGCCCGCCTCGACGTAGGTCTCGAAGTCGAAGGCCAGCTTGCCGTCGGTGTGGTCGGTCATCTTGTAGAGCGGCCACAGCAGCTTGCCGACCAAGCCGGTGCTCTTGGTGAGGCGGTTGTCGCCCTTGGCGGCGTCCTTGTCGAACCGCTTGCCCTGCCACGGCATCCACATCGAGGTGATCACCCGAACCACGGCGTCGAACTTCTCGTTGGTGGTGGTCATGACCAGCATGCCCTCGGTGGCGCCATGCAGGTCGGTCGGCGCGGTGCCCAGACGGAACAACTCGTTGAGGTCGGCGTCGGCCGAGGCAGCGTCGGTCTTGGCCCGCTTGGAGAGGTCGTCGATCCACGCCCAGGTCGAGTCGGCCGCACCTTCGGGGTGGGCCTTCACCGAGTCGCGCAACCACTCAAGCTTGCCAGCCACGCCGGGAACCATGGTGTCGCGTTCCTTGGCCATAAAAAGTCCTCCTAAGTACCTGTCTGACTGCATGCGGATCGTGCGCAGATCGTATGGGGAAATGATTCCGTTCCGCATGATTATCGGGCAACGATTCGTGTCGCCTGTCGAGGTTGACCCAGCCGGCCAGACGTGGGTCCGACGTCGGCAACCCGGCATTGCCCGGTAACCCGCATGCAATCGGCTGTTTTCGAACAGTGGATTCGCGGTGGCAAACCCGGGTCAGGTGAAGGGCGGCTGACCGACTCCGGAGATCGTGTGGGTGCCCCACGGCGTCTGTTCGACCACTTTGGCGGCGACGACGCGATCCTGAATCGCCAGTGTCACTCCCCCCGACCGGCCGCGAGTCCCCTCGGGCAGGGGTTGGAACACCATTCCTTGCCAGTGGTAGCGCCCGTCGACGGCATCCAAGTGGCCGACCAGCCGAACCCGGCTGATGAAGGACTGGCTGCCGACGGTGACCGTTGCGGGACCGTCATAGAGGTCGTCCGGTCCGGGCTGGGCGCCGGTCAGATAGAACCTTGGTTCGACCGGGTCGGGACGCCATCGGTGCAGAAAGACGGCGCGCCTGGCCTCCATCCGGGCGGCGCCGGACCGCTCGATGAGACGTAGGCAGCGGGTGACGTAACGGGCTTGCCGACGCACATCGGGACCGGGGATCCGGAAGTAGTTGGGAACGCCGTGGCTGGCGATCACCGAACTGGAGGATGGCCGGGCGTCGATCACCACGTCTGCGGTTGCGACCGTGCCGTCGGGGGCAGACACCGTCCAGGTCTCAGCCGCAGTATCGAAGCGGGCCTCGGAGCGATCGGCCAGCAGGGTGCAGTGCGCCACCTCGAGTCCCGGCGGCAGTCCAGCACCAATGACAATGGCGCTCATAGGAATCCGGCCCTGCGCCACATCCGCCGGCTCAGTCGACCCATCAGTCCGACCTCCTCGAAGAACGCCGCCAGCGGGGCGAATGACTCCCGGCACTTCTGCCGGAAGTGCGGATTGGACCGGGCGATCTGCCGCATCTGACTGCCGTCCAGTCCGGCCCGGTAGTGATAGACCGGCAGGGTGAACAGCATCCGGTAGAACGGGCCGCCAACCCCGTGCAGGTTGGCCAGGAAAACCTTGCGGTACCAGGGCATCGCCGGCACCGACTTTCGCAGGTCGTCCCGGGCGAATTGGATGTGGCGAGCTTCCTCGGTGACATGGATGCGCATGAGACGTCGGACGATCGGTTGCAGATCGGGATCGTCGAGAATCTGGCGCTGCAGCGCATCGAAGATCTCTTCGCCGACCAGGGCGGCGGTCCACAGCACCGGCCCGCGGAAGGTGAAGGGCAACGCGTTGATGATGATCCGCTGCATCAGGCTCGGCCGCACCGGGATGCCGCCGACCCGGTCGATGGTCTTTCCGAACATGACCATGTGGCGGGTCTCGTCACCCATCTCAGTGAGCATGTACTGAGTGGCTTTGGCAGTGGGGTTGGCATGCATGATGCTGCGCAGAATGCCCTGGTTGAGAATGTTCTCGAACCAAATGCCGGCGGAGAGCATGTTGACCAGTTGCTGGCGGGATAGTTCGCGCTGCTGATCACGGGTCATCGCATCCCACTCCGGGGTGCCGTAGATGGTAATCATCTGCGGCGGGAGGAAGAATTTGTCCGGGTCCAGCGGAGCGTCCCAGTCGATATCGACGATCGAGTCGTAGGACTTCTTGACCGACCCGTTCAACAGGCGTTCGGAGAACTCCTCGCGGGTTCGTGAGATGGATGCGGTCACCAGGAGTACCCCTTCGCGTGGAGGTTCGGTGATGCTGAACGTAAAACCCGATACCGGCGGTTGTCAATACCGTCGGTACCGGGTACTTGAATTCGTTATTCAGGCCGCTCTCGCCGGTGGGCCGCGGCTGTGCAAGCATCGGGAGATGATTCGGTATCGGGTGATCGACAGTCCGGTAGGGCCGCTGACGCTGGCGGGCGTCGGGTCGAAACTCACACATCTGCGAATGGTCGACCAGAGCCACGAGCCGGACCGGTCCGGATGGGAGGTGGCCGACGACGGGGCATTCGGTGATGCCGTCGAGCAACTCGATGCTTATTTCGCCGGAGCGCGCACCGATTTCGACGTCGACCTGGAACTGACAGGGACGGAATTCCAGCGCCGCGTCTGGAACGCGCTGATGACGATTCCGTACGGCGAAACCCGCTCCTATGGCCAGATCGCCGAACAGATTGGCTCGCCGGGCGCTTCTCGAGCAGTCGGACTCGCGAACGGGCGCAACCCGATCGGCATTATCGTGCCGTGCCACCGTGTAATCGGATCGACCGGCGGACTTACCGGATACGGCGGCGGATTGGACCGGAAAAGAATTCTGCTAACGCTCGAGAAAAAGAATACGCCGGCCGAAGCCACTTTATTCGGCTGAATTCCTATCCGCTTTGCAATAAAAATGCCTGAGCCCCCCATATAAATGGGGGGCCCAGGACTTTAATTTGTGTTCGGCGGTGTCCTACTTTTCCACCCGTGGGGGTAGTATCATCGGC
>CAZRFC010000209.1:0-7700 GCA_964598975.1 uncultured Mycobacterium sp.
CCGCTCCGATGGATCCGCCGTTGCCGCCGTCGCCGCCCCGGCCTCCGGTAGCGCCCACGGTGGTGGCGGCGGCGCCGTTGCCGCCGTTGCCGCCGTTGCCCGCGACGCCGACCACCGCGGCGCCGTTGGCTCCGGCAGAACCGGTGCCGCCGCCGGATCCGCTGGTTCCTGACGCGCCACCGGTGCCGCCGCCGCCGGCGTTGCCCGCGTTGCCGCCGCCACCGCCGTCGCCGCCGTCGGGGTTGGCGGCGTCGCCGGCCGCGCCGGCGCCACCGTTGCCGGGGGTGCCGGCGTTGCCGCCGCTACCGCCGGTGCCGCCGGTGCCATTGACCCCGGCACGTTTCAGGAAGAGCAGCGCCCGGCCGCTGCCTGCATCGCCGCCCGTTCCGCCGGCGCCGCCGGTTGCTCCGTTTCCGCCGTTGCCGCCGGCGCCGCCGTCAGCACCCGCCTTGGTTGCGTCCGCGCCGGATCTGCCGGCGCCGCCGTTGCCACCCGCACCGCCCGCTCCGCCGATGCCTCCGCTACCGCCGGAACCGAAAATCGCGCTGCCGCCGCCGCCGTTGCCGCCGCGGCCTCCGCTGCCGCCGACTGCGCCGTGGCCACCTGTTCCGCCCGCCAGGTCGGCGCTGGTACCCGAAATGCCGTTTCCGCCGGAACCGCCCGCTCCGCCACTGCCGCCCTGGCCGATGAAGGAAATCCGGCCGACGTTCCCGCCGTTTCCGCCGTTTCCACCGGCCCCCGACGTGGAGATCGCCGCCGCCCCGGCGCCGCCGTTACCGCCGCTACCGGTGAACAAGCCACCGGATCCGCCACTGCCGCCGGCGCCGTCGTTGATGCCGGCAACGCCCGCGCCGCCGTCGCCGCCTCGGCCGTACCAGCCGGCCGCGCCGCCGTTGCCGCCGTTGTAGCCGTTGCCGCCGTTGCCCAGTAGCCCGCCGTTGCCGCCCTTACAGGCGGCGCCGCCGGTGCAGGTCTCCGCGGTCCAGGAGAAGCCATTGCCGAACAAGATCCCGCCATCGGGATGCTCGGCGGTGCCGTTGCCGAATAGCCGTATCCCGCCGCCGACGGCGGAACCCGCTGGCCTTTTCGCGGTGACACCCATGCCCGCCGCCGGTGTTGTAGCCGGGCCGGTGGCTGATGTCGCCGAGGGTGCGAGCCTGTCAGCCGGTTTCCCGGACAGGTCCCGGCGCACCAGGCCCAGTGCCGCCCACATCAGGGGCGAAGCCCCCGGCACGTCCTCCCCGCCGCCGAACTGGGCACCGAATGCCCACCGGCCCAACGGGTTTGCGGAGAATCCGGACACGGCGCCGGACGGTGATGCGGCGGCTGCCGGGGGAGTGACCGACAGCATCGGGCGCACCGAGACGGCCTCGGAGACCGGCGCCGGAGCGATCACCGGGGAGGCTGCGGCGTCATCGACAACTGTGGAACCGCCAACCGAATACACCGGCACCGTTGACGCCGACACCGCCGGGGACGGGGAGGTCTGATCACCGGTCACCCGGTCCGGGGCCGGAGGCCGCGCCGAATCGGGACGACGATGCCGGTTCGGCTTGGTGATCGCGACGTCGGCCCTGTTGGTGGCCGCCCGCGAACCGGCGTCGATGTCATCGGGCCTCGGCAGGGACCGCGGACTACTCGGATCCCCGGTTGCCGACGGGTCCCGGGGTGACGTCGCACGGGGCCGTTTCGACGACTCCGCCTTGGCCGACGAGTCTGCCGGTGACGCCGTCCCGGTCGCGCCGGCGGACCCCGTGGTGTCGGCGTAGGCGATCGCCGGCAGCGACCCGAAGCCGGCCCCGACGCCCAGTGCCACGGCCAGTGCCCCGACGCGACCGACGTGCCCGGCGTGGCTGGATGCGGCTGATGCGGCGGCATCGATGACCGACTGCATCACCTGTATCCGCAGGCCGGTGCTGGGGGCGCGGTGGCGGCCCCCGCTGCGGGCGCGGTGGCGGCCAGGCCGGTCGGGCGCCGGCACGGCAGCGGGAGGCGACGCAAACGGAAGATCAGAATTCATGTGGTTTTCTCCCCCACCGGGAACGGCATGCCTGGCACTCAGGTGCATAGAACCAGTTCCCGGGCCGCCAACGGCGCCGAATGCAGAACAAAAGGGGCGGCCGACGGCTCCGTCGGGCACCGTCGGAACCCGGCGGCAATTCCGGATCTGAGTGGCCGGACTTTGTGATATACCTCACTGCTAGCGTTTGCTGCGTCGAGGGCCACGGGCAGTTTGTAGGGGGTTTCGTTGCTGCTAGCGGGGTTCCGCGGCGGAAAATGACGACTCTCCGGCAGTAACTGTGGGCTGTTCGCCGTGGACTACGTGAATATGCCCGCAAACGGCACGCCGATGAGGTGGCCGATGGAGGTCGGTGATGTGCGCAGATAACGGTTCCCGCCGAGCGCGGCGGCCGACCAGCGGAAAGCACCGGTTGGCCACGGGCACACTCCGGCTTGTCGACGACGGTGCCGGGAGCTGGCATCTGGCCCCAGCAACCCGACCGACGCACTTCGTCGGACGGGTCGGTGCCTTAGCTGTGGCGCTGGGCATCGGCGTTGTGATCGCCGAACTGCCGGCCGTTGCCGCGGCGGACCCCGGAGCGGGAAGCACGGCCGGGTCCACCGAGAGTCCCGGCTCGGGCGACTCATCGGCGGGCACTTCCCCACGACGGGCAGGCGGCCGGTCCGGCGCGGCCGATCGGTCGGCCGGTGACTCCGGTCCGGCCGAGCCCGGCGGGTCGGGCCACATCGGTAGCTCTCCCGGTGTCCGGGCCGGTGTGGCTGGTCCCAACCGGCGAACGCGTGCGGCCGGTCCGGCCGATGGTATCGATGCGGACCGCAGCCGGGGCAACGCTGCGCCAGGCGCCCGCGTCGCCCCCTCACCGTTACCGGGCCCGTCCGCGGTCTCCCGGTCATCGCGCGGTGGCGTCGGGGCGGAGCCGGTGTCGCCGCCCCGCACCGAGTCATCCAGGATCGCCCCTCCGGATGTGGTCGACGCCGGCCCGGCCGATGGTGACCGGTCCGGCGCCCGGGATGGACTCGCCTCGGTCGGCATCGTCGCCGACGCGGCCGTCGATGGCGCCGGGGACGTGGCCCCACCGGTGATGACCGCGGCCAAACCGCTCGGTGCGGTGTCGGGCTCGGGCGGACCCTGGGGTCGGGAGGACAGCCGCGATCCGCGGCCCGGCAACACCCCCTTGGCGTTGGTGTCGCAAGCGTTGGTCTCGGCCGCGTTGACTCGACGGGAGTCCCGCGCCGGCGTTTCCCAGGTTCCGGCGGCCGCGCAAGCGAGTTCCGGTCAGCCGATCGATCCGCCGTTGCCGCTCGCCGGGCGTGCGGTCACCGCAGATCCGAAACCGATCGCAGCGCTGGTCCGGTTCCTCGTTGGCGACGGCACCGCCGACAATCCCGACGCCGGCATTCTGTTCGGGGACGGCTACAGCTTCACCGGGTACGGCGGTGCCTGCACTTCGGGAGCCTGCGACGGAGGCAAAGCGGGACTCATCGGCAACGGCGGCAACGGCTTCAACGGCGGTAACGGCGGTGCGGCCGGTTGGTTCGGCAACGGCGGCGCCGGCGGGGACGGTGTCGCCGGCATCAACGGCGGCGCGGGCGGCAATGGTGGTCGGGCCGGCCTGTTGGTCGGCGACGGCGGCAAGGGCGGTGACGGCGCCGACGCGAGCGGTCCGACGGGGGATGGGGGATCCGGTGGCGCCGGTGGTGACGCCGGCGCCCTGTCACTGCGCGGCACCGGAGGCGCGGGCGGAATCGGCGGCAGCAGTGGGCTTTCCGGCGGCTCGGGTGGGCGCGGCGGTCAGGGCGGCCGCGCCGGGTTGATCGGCGCTGGTGGTGATGGCGGCGCCGGCGGTATCGGCGCGACGGCCGGCGGGGCGGGCGGTGCCGGCGGCGACGGCGGCCGGATCGGCGGCGACGGCGGTGACGGCGGGGCAGGCGGGACATCGACACTGGACCCCGCGAACCGGGGGAGCCACGGCGTCGGTGGCGCCGCCGGTGCGTTGTTCGGAGATGCGGGAGCCGGCCAGCTCGTCCGTGCCCCGGGCGCTGCGGCCGCGGCCCCGGATCCCTATGACGGCAATCTGATCGCCTGGGCGGTCCAGCAGTTCCAGACCGAGATCACCCTCGCTCTCGAATTGCTGATCGCCTCCGAGTCGCCCATCGCACTTCCGGGCAACCTCGTCCAGCTGATGGCGGATGTGGGCTACAACGTCCTGCTCAATGTGGTGGTCGGCTACTGGCCGGGCGTCATCGCGGCGCTCAATGAGCTTGTCTACAACCCCGCCGGCCTTTACGGGGACGCACAGCTGCTTCCCTTCGTCGCAGAGCAAGTCGCGTCCCTCCTCGCCACCGAAGTCGAAGTGCCGGAGGCTGTTTCGGTCACCGTAGGAAATGCGGTGGCCTACCTCATCGAGCAGACGTTGGGCAATCCCGTCATCCAGGAGGGGCTGGCCTACTCGGTCTTCACCCAGATCCCGCCCTTCACCCTGGAAGGGACCATCGAATGGGTGAGCATCCTCATCGGGGAGGGTGGCGTCAAGGAGGCACTCGCCTACCTTCTCAACAACGGCGTCCTGTCCGGGCTCGAGGTGTTCTTCGGCAGTCCGGCGGTCCAAGTTCAGGTCGGCACTGCCCTCGCGGGAACCGTCGATGTCCTACTCGGGCAGATCACTCCTGATTTCGTGACCAGTCCGCCGCTGCAAACCCCCGCTCTGGCAACGTATGCCGGCGAGTTGATTGCCACGGCTCTGCTCGGTGCGGGTAGTCCCGACATCCCCGATGTAGCCGAGGTGGCCGCCAGCGACGTGGCCTACCTCCTGGCCGGCATCTCAGATCCGCTGAGCAGCCTCATCGGAACGACCTACCAACAGTTCATGCTGTCCCCCGGCGTCGGAACGTTCCTGGCAACGACCGCCCTGAACGCGATGCTCAAGGCCCTGGACCAACCCACCCTGCCGGTCGGGTCCATCGAGGCCCCGGTCCAGGCGGTCGTCACCGAGGCGGTGAGTTCGTTCCTGGGCAGTTCCGCGCTGTTCGGGGCGCTCGGCGACTTCATCACCCAGTTGACCACCGATCTGGCTGCCAGTCCCGCACTGCAGGACTCTGCGAGCCAAACGGCGGCCGCCCTGGTTACGGCCCTGCTGGGTGACAACCCGATCGCCGGACCCGTCGGTTCCCAGATCGGCGCCGCGATCGCCTCGTTGATGGGCAACTCGAACGTCACCGGCGCCCTCACCCGTGCCGTCGTGTCGCTGCTCGGCGGTATGAGCGATCCTGCAGTGGCAGGACCGATCTCCACTGCCGCGGGGGTGATCGCGGGCAACATGGTCGGCCCGGACCCACTGCCGCTGATCGAACAGATCCGGGCCGCGGTCGCGGCGTTGATGCAGGATCCGCTCTTCCAGAACGCGTTGGCCGGCAACGTCACCTCGGTGGTCGACACCCTGCTGAGCACCCCGGGATTGTGGAATGCCCTGGGCGGCAGTCTGTCCGGGGTGGTCACCGGTCTTGCCGGAAACACCGCGGTACAGAATTACGCCGCGCAGTTGGTCGCAACGACGGTCGCCGGACTGTTGCCCGACAACCCGATCGGTGTCGCTGTCGGCTCCGCCGTCGGCAACGCGGTCGTGGGCTTGCTGGCCAATTCGGCGGTGTCCAACGGACTGGGCGCCCTGTTGGGGGCGCTGCTCCCGGATTTCGTCGCTCAACCAGGGGTGTCCACCGCGTTGTCCGGTGCCGCCGGCCAATTGGCGCTGGCAGCCCTGAACGGGACCCTGGCCGACGTGTTGCCTCAAGTCCTGGCGGCGTTGCAGTCCGATACGGGAATCCTCGATGCGGTCGACGCGACGGTGGCCGACCTCGTCACCGCGCTTTTCTCCCCGCCGATCCTGCAGGGCGTCGGCCTGGCGATGTCGGGCCTGGTCACCGATCTGCTCGGTGACCCGAGCATCCTGACCTACGCGAACCAGCTGGCCGCCGGCACGGTCGCCACTTTCCTGGGCGGCGGCCCCGCGGCAGTCCTCGTCGGCGACGCCGTCGGTGACGCGGTGGCGCAGATCCTGGGCATTCCGGCGCTGGGCACCGTTCTCTCCGGAGTCGTCGACACCGCCCTCGGCTTCTTCAGCCAGCCCGATGTGGTCGCCACTTTGGCCACCACCGCCGGCCAGTTCGCGTCGGCCGTCGTATCCGGCGAGGACTTCAATTCCGCGTTGGCGGTGGCCGTGCTGGCCCTGCAGAGCAGCACCGCGATCCTGGGAGCCGTCAAGTCGACCGCGACCAACGCGGTGGTGACGGTGCTGGGCAATTCCCAGTTATGGAACGGCCTCGGCCTGGCGTTGACCGACCTGATCACTGATCTGGGTGCCGATCCAACCCTTCAGCAGGCGGCGGCCGACGGTGTTTCGGAGCTTGTGGCGGGCATGCTGGTGGGCAATCCGCTGGCTGCGGTGATCGGGAACGCCGCCGGCGGTGCGGTGACAGCATTCCTGAGTGCTCCCGGCGGTGTGGCGGGAGTGGCGTCCCTGGCGGGCGCACTGTTGCCTACTCTGCTCGGCGAACCGGGTCTGGTGGCAGCGGTCGCCGACGCGGTGGGCACGGCTGCCTCGGCGTTGGTCGCCGGGCAGGAAGACACCACCACGATCCTCGACGAATTGATCGCGACGCTGCGGGCTAGCACCGCGGTCCAGAGCGGCGTGGGGGCGTTCGCCGCAGATGCCGTTGCGGGCTTGATGGGTGAGACCGCGGTGTGGAATGCGTTGGGCTTCAGTGTTTCTGGACTGATCACCGACCTGGGTACCAACCCGGACGTGCAGCAGTACGCGGCGACGACGGTGTCGGCTCTGGTCACCGGGATTATCGGCGACCTCCCGATCGCCTCGGTAGTCGGGGATGCGGTCGGAACCGCGGTGGCCGGGTTGCTGGCCAACCCGGGAGTGGTGGCCAGCGTGGGCGTCGTGGTCGGCGGACTGGTGCCGGACCTGTTCGGCCAACCCGGACTGGCGGAGGCCGTCGGCGCGGCGGTGGGTGCTGCCGCGTCGGCACTGGTCGCCGGAGTGGAAGACACCGCCACGATCCTGGACACCCTGATCGCCACGCTGCGGGCCAGTGCCGCGGTGCAGGACGGGGTCGGGGCGTTCGCCTCCGACGCCGTTGCCGGCTTGCTGGGTGACGCAACGTTATGGAATGGGTTGGGCGCCAGCATTTCCGGGCTGATCACCGATCTGGGCACCAACCCGGAGGTGCAGCAGTTCGCGGCGGTGACGGTGTCGACCCTCGTCGCCGGGATCCTCGGCGACAACCCGATCGCGCCGATCGTGGGGGACGCGGTCGGTGCTGCGGTGGCCGGGTTGCTGGGTGCGCCCGGTGTGGCCGCCAGCCTCGGTACGGTGATCGGAAACCTGGTGCCAGGCTTGTTCAGTCAGCCCGGACTGGTGGCGGCGGTCGCCGGTGCAGTGGGTACGGCGGCGTCGGCTCTGGTCGCCGGCGTGGAGGATCCCACCACAATCATCGACACCCTGATCGCCACACTGCGGGCCAGTGCCGCCGTCCAGGACAGCGTGGCTGCCTTCACCGGCTACGCCGTCGTCAGCATCCTCGGTGACTGGGTTGTCTGGAATGCATTGGGGGATCAGGTTTCTGGCCTGATCACCACGCTGGGCACCGATCCGCAGGTGCAGCAGTTCGCG
>CAZRFC010000210.1:0-7695 GCA_964598975.1 uncultured Mycobacterium sp.
GCACCTTCCTGATCGCCGGCCTTGCCACTCTCTCGCTACCCGGCCTTGCACCGTTCATCAGCGAGTTCCTCGTACTCATCGGGACCTTCACCCGCTACCCGTTGTTCGCGGTGGTGGCTGCCCTGGCCCTGGTGCTCTCGGCGGTCTACGTGCTGTGGATGTACCAGCGGATGATGACCGGCCCGTTGGCCGACGGGAATGAAACGCTCACCGACCTACGCCCACGCGAGATGGTCGTGGTGGCACCGCTGATCGCACTGCTGCTGATCCTCGGCGTCTACCCCAAGCCGGCCCTCGACGTCATCAACCCAGCGGTCGACCACACCCTGTCCAGCATCCACCAACCCGACCCGGCGCCCACCGTTGGAGCAGCGAAATGACCGCCCCCAGCATCGAATACGGGCTGCTGTCACCGTTCTTCATCGTTTTAGGCGTCGCGGTGGCCGGGGTGCTGGTCGAGGCGTTCCTGCCGCGGCGGGCCCGTTACCCGGTCCAGGTCGCGCTGTCGGTGACCGGTCTGCTGGTCGCCTTCGTCGCGGTGGTCGGGGTCTACCGCGGCCTGGGCGCGACGGGCCAGGCCGCGGCAGTCGGTGCGGTCGCGGTAGACCGGCCGGCGTTATTCCTGCAGGGCACCATCCTTCTGGTCGCCGTCCTGGGCGTGCTGCTGATCGCCGAGAGACGCAGCGGCACGACAGGTTTGGACGCTTTCACACCGCAGGCCTCGGCGGTGCCCGGCAGTGCCGCCGAACTGGTAGCCACCAAGATGGCGGTCGCCCAGACCGAGGTGTTCCCGCTGACCATGTTCGCCGTCGGCGGCATGATGCTGTTCCCGTCCGCCGGGGACCTGCTCACCATGTTCATCGCACTGGAGGTCCTGTCACTGCCGCTGTACCTGCTGTGCGGACTGGCCCGCTACCGCCGGTTGCTGTCCCAGGAAGCGGCGCTGAAATACTTTCTACTGGGCGCGTTCTCGTCGGCGTTCTTCCTGTTCGGGATGGCCCTGCTGTACGGGTACGCCGGCACGCTGAGCATCACCGGTATCGCCGCGACCGCACGCACCGGTTCGCCCGGCACCACGCTGGCCCTGCTCGGCACCGCACTGGTCGTCGTCGCACTGCTGTTCAAGGTGGGCGCGGTTCCGTTCCACTCCTGGGTGCCCGACGTCTACCAGGGCGCACCCACCCCGGTTACCGCGTTCATGGCGGCGGCGACCAAGATCGCCGCGTTCGGGGCGTTGATGAGACTGCTGTACGTCGCGGTGCCCGAACTCAAGGACCAGTGGCGGCCGGTGCTGTGGGCGGTGGCGATCCTGACCATGGCCGTCGGAACCATCGCGGCGGTGACCCAGCGTGACGTCAAGCGGATGCTGGCGTATTCGGCTGTGGCCCATACCGGTTTCATCCTCACCGGGGTCATCGCCGCCAACCACTCCGGGGTGTCGGGCACCCTGTTCTATCTGGCTGCCTACGGATTCAGCACGGTCGGGGCCTTCGCGGTGGTGAGCGTGGTGCGCGGGCCCGATGGCGCCGAGCAGAACGAGCTCGCCCGCTGGGCCGGGCTGGGCCGGCGCTACCCGGTGGCCGGGGTGGTGTTCTCCCTGTTTCTGCTCGCATTCGCCGGTATCCCGTTGACCAGCGGGTTCGTCAGCAAGTTCGCGGTCTTCAAGGCCGCCGGCGAGGGCGGGGCCATCCCGTTGGTCGTCGTCGGTGTGGTGGCCAGTGCGGTGGCCGCATACTTCTACGTCCGGGTGATCGTGCTGATGTTCTTCACCGACCCCCCAGGGGACGCACCCGAGGTCGCACCTCCCGGAGCCTTGAGCGTGGTGACCATCGGGCTGACGGCGGTGATCACCCTCATCCTCGGCGCGCTACCGCAACCGCTGCTCGACCTGGCCGATGCCGCCGCCGTGTTCCTGTCATGATCCTGCGCAGCGACGACCACGGGGCGGTACGGGTGCTCACCATGAACCGTCCCGAGGCCCGGAACGCCTTGAGCACAGAACTTTTCGAGGCTTTGCACGCCGCGTTGCTCGACGCCGACTCCGACGACGCGGTGCGGGTGGTGGTGCTCACCGGCGCCGACCCGGCGTTCTGCGCCGGGGTGGATCTCAAGCAGGCCCAGCAGTTAGGCCGCGAATACTTCCGTCGGTTCGCCAAGCACGACTGCATGACGGCACTGGCCGGCCTGCGAACCCCGGTGCTCGGCGCGGTCAACGGAGCGACGTTCACCGGCGGCCTCGAGATCGCGCTGGCCTGCGATTTCCTGATCGCCTCGGAACGTGCGGTCTTCGCTGACACCCACGCCCGGGTGGGAATCCTGCCGGGCGGCGGGATGACGGCGCGTCTTCCCCAGGTGGTTGGCGCAGCGCTGGCCCGGCGGCTGTCGATGACCGGCGAGGTGGTCGACGCCGTGCGTGCCGAGCGGATCGGCCTGGTCACCGAAGTCGTTGCCCACAAGGCACTTCTGCCGCGGGCGCTGGAACTGGCCGGCCAGATCGCCGAGGTGCCCTCGGCCACCATGACCGGGCTCAAGGAAATGTATCAGCGCGGTTCGGCGACGGTCACCGGCCCCGCACTGGCGGCCGAACGCGAGATCAGCGCGGCCACCCCGATGAGCACCGGGGAACTCGCCGCCCGCCAGCGTGAGGTCGCCGCGCGCAACAAGCGCCAGATGAACTGATCAGTCCTCGATCTGCACGAAGGTCTTGTCCGCGAGATTCGGCCCGATCAGTTCGTGCAGGATCCGCTGGTGTTCGGGATGGTCGCGGTAGGCCAGGAAGTGCTCTCGGGAATCGAAGATGCCGACGACGGCGAAGTCGTAGGTCCCCGGTGACATCCCGACATCGCACCCGCATCGGTAGCTCTGCACCCCCTCAAGTCGGGGTATCAACTCACCCAGCGCCGCAGCGACCGGTTCACCGGAGAAGCCGTCGCGCCACTTGAAGGTGACCACGTGCATGAAAGACATTGCCTCTTCGTATCACACCGCGCTCACCTCAGCGGGTCGTCGGCAACCTCGATCTCGCCGGCCTTGGCGGCGGCCTGCAGTTGATGGAAGTCGTCGAGTGCCTTGTCCGCGTAGGCGTACGACCATTCGACGACGGCCCGACTGACCGTCTCGCCGTTTCCGACGTAGCCGAACAGCATCGGCGCCGCGACACTCTGGGCGTGCGCCCGCGCCAGCGACAGGGCGCACGCGCCGACGTATTCGCCGAACGCCGTCGGCGACATGCCGACCAGGTCCACGCTTCCCTTCATGTCCTGGAACTGGCGGACGTAGTAGTCGCGCCCGTCGAGTCGCAGGGTGCCCAGGAAGACATCGGACATCGCCTGCAGTATCCGCTGACCGCCGACCACCCGAACCCCGTGCCCCAGCGCGCCCACCGCGCCGGTCAGGACCTCCGGTTGCCGGCGCTGTCCGTATGTTTCCAGCACCGAGGGGTTGGCCTGCTTGACCTGAAGGACCAGCGGTGTCCCGTCGGAGGCGGTCAGGATGAGCAGATAGCAGCGGGTGCCGACGCTGCCGACCCCCACGACGCGCCGCGCCATATCGGTCAGCCGGAATTGCGAGAGCAGCATCGCCACGTCTGCGGGCACACTGGTGAGGTATTCGCGGAAGGCGTCGGTCAGCGCCGTCTCGTCGCTCACGGTGACGTGCTGCAGAACCGGCGGATTCTGCCGAAGTTCCATCCGGCCGTCCGGGCGCTGCTCCATGATCCTGGCGAACACCCGCGCCGAGGTTCGGGCACGGGCCGACCGACTCACCTTCTTGATGGTTGCCGCCAGGTCCCCGGAGACCTCCTCGGCGTAGTTCTGCGGCTCCAACCGAAGGTAGTAGCGATCCAGCACGCTCATGTCGAGCATGACGTGCAGCCCGTCCCGATACTGCTGCATCGCCCTCGAGGCGATGCCTCGGATGGCCTTCTCCGGATAGCCGGCCTGGCGGCCGCCCACGATCGCGCTGGTGATGAGTCTCTTGACGTCCCACTCCGCGGGCGCGACGGCGGTTTCGTCGAAGTCGTTGAGGTCGAAAAGCAGACTGCGTTGAGGTGACCCGTAGACACCGAAATTGGAGATGTGGGCATCCCCGCCGCACATCACCTCCACACCGCTGGAGGGGCTCGCCGCCAAGTCGGCGGCCATGACCGCCGCGGTCCCACGGTAGAACGAGAACGGATCCATCAGCATCCGCGCGAAGCGCAACGACACCAGATCCGGCAGCCGGTCGCGGTTCTGCTCGACCAGGATATCGACTGCGCCGCGCGGTGAGGGCACCAGTTGCGCCAGGCTGCTGCGCGGTGCCGTCTTGCGCTGGGCGCGCCCGCGCGCGGCGGCGACGTCCTCGTCTTCGAGGGCGATCAACCGCTCGCGCAGCGGGCGACTCACCTCAACCATGGGCGCGGTCAGCCCCGGATGGCGGTGGTCAGCGAGTTGACGTCCTTGCGGATCGCGAACGCCGATCCGATCTCGAAGAGTCCGATGACGACCAGCCAGATTCCGGCGACCAACGCCAGCGTCGCGACCGAGTCGAACGGCCAAGCCAGCGTGATGATGCCGGCCAGGATCGTCACGATGCCGGAGAAGATCGCCCAGCCGCGTCCCGGTTGGCCGCGATCACTGAAGGCTGCCGCGGTGACTGCGGTGCCGCGGAACACGAAGCCGATACCGATCCAGATCGCCAGTAGCAGAAGGGCATAGCCCTCACCAAAGTTGCGGAATGCCAGCACGGCGAGCACCACCGAGATTGCACCGCTGATGAACAACATGAACCGTCCGGCGGTTGAAAAGTGCAGGGCCAGCGCGAGGATCACCTGAGCGATACCACTGATGAGCAGGTAGGCGCCGAAGAGCGCCGAGGCGACCAGCAGCGACTTGCCCGGCCACAACAGAATCAGGATGCCGAGAACCGCGGTCAGTACCCCGGACAGCAGGGTGGTGGTCCAAAGCCGCGAGGCCAGGCTGGGGGCCGCGGCGTGGGCGGTCGTTGTCATGAAGAAGCTCCTTTCGATTAACGAAAACACTGTTGTCGATTTTTGCGCCGGTGTCAACGAGGGCAGCGACATAATTGAGGTGATGGAGACCGCGGACGACGGCGAACCCGGCGCAGCGCGCGTCGGTCGGCCCCGACTGCCCACCGAAAGCATCGTTGTGGCCGCCTTGGAAATCATCGACGAAGCCGGCGGCGAAGCCCTGTCGATGCGCTCACTGGCGCAGCGACTCAACTCCAGCACCGCCACGCTCTACCGGCACTTCCCCAACCGGGCAGTGCTAATGGTCGCGGTGATCGACCGAATTCTCGGTGAAATCGATCTCGACGCGACGGTGTCGGGCCCCGGGGAGTGGCGGGGTGCCATGCGCATGGTCGCCGGGGAGTATTTTTCGGCGCTGACACGACACCCTGGCGTGGCGCGATTGCTGACCGATCACACCCCGACCGGTCCGAACGCGATGCGATTGCGGGAGGTCTGGCTCGACGCGATGCTGCGCAACGGATTTCCGCTGGGACTGGCCGTTCGCTCCGGCGCACTCATGGCGTCCTATGTGCAGGGCTTCGCCATTCAGCACACCGGCCGGCGCGCAACCGTGGGCGTCGACGACGAGGTGCTGATTGCCGTTGTCGGTCGGCCGGACATGGCCGATTTTCCGAGTCTGTCCGCGGCGATCAGCGCGGGTCTCGCCCCGGTCGCCCTCGAAGACGAGTTCACCTTCGGTTTCGAGTTGATCCTGGACGGCCTCGGCGGCGCACTCGACGGCGCTCGACAGGCCGGGGTTCGGTAATCACTCCTGTCAGAGCAGCGGAGCAGACTTTTCGGCGTATCGTTTTGGCTCGGAGGTGACGTGAGCAGCGAACCGACCGTGGACACCGAGGTTTCACACCTGCAGCGCTCGGGCCGGGACACCAGCACCATCCCCGCCACGGTTTCCGCGTGGTTGTCCACCGTCATGCCCGGGGGCGTCACGCCGGAGGTGACCGTCGAGAGCGGCGTCGACTCCAACGGAATGTCCTCGGAGACCATCATCCTGACCGGCCGCTGGACCGAGGGCGGAAAGCCGGTCGAGCAGAAGTGGGTGGCCCGGGTGGCGCCCACCGCCGAGGACGTCCCGGTCTTCCCTGTCTATCGGATGGATCACCAGTTCGACGTGCTTCGCCTGGTGTCCGAACTGACCGACGTCCCGGTGCCACAGGTACGTTGGATCGAGCCCACCGGCCAGGTGCTGGGCAGCCCGTTCTTCCTGATGGACCTCGTCGAGGGCGTCGTGCCGCCCGATGTGATGCCCTACACCTTCGGCGGTAACTGGTTCGCCGACGCCCCTGCCGACAGACGGCGGGAACTCCAGGAAGCCACCGTCGCAGTCCTTGCCGAGTTGCACGGAATCACCGCTGCGGCAGACACCTTCGGCTTCCTGACCGAGGCCGACCCACCCGGCGACACTCCCCTACGACGACACTTCAACTGGCTGAAGTCCTGGTACGAGTTCGCCGTCCCCGATATCGGCCGGTCCGAGTTGGTGGAGCGATCCCTGGCCTGGCTGGAGGACAACTTCCCTACCGACATCGCCGCAGGCGAGTCGGTGCTGGTGTGGGGCGACTCACGTATCGGAAACGTGCTCTACCGAGACTTCCGTCCGGTGGCCGTGCTGGACTGGGAGATGGCATGCGTCGGCCCACGGGAGCTCGACGTCGCCTGGATCATTTTCGCGCACATGGTGTTCCAGGAACTCGCCGGACTGGCGCAGCTTCCCGGACTGCCCGATGTGCTGCGGGAGGATGACGTCCGCGCCACTTATCAGCGGCTGACCGGGGTGGAACTCGGCGACCTGCGCTGGTTCTACGTCTATTCCGCGGTGATTTGGTGTGTGGTGTTCATGCGCACCGGGGCGCGGCGGGTGCACTTCGGGGAGATCACCAGACCCGACGATGTGGAGTCGCTGTTCTACCACGGCGGCCTGTTACGCCGTCTCATCGCCGAAGAAGGAGAGGCCTGAGAATGCTTGGACCGCTTGACGAGTTCCCCGTCCACCAGGTACCCCAGCCGATCGCCTGGCCCGGGCTTTCCGACCGCAACTTCTACGACCGGTCCTACTTCAATGCCCACGACCGCACCGGCGACATCTTCGTCATTTCCGGCATCGGCTACTACCCCAACCTGGGGGTCAAGGACGCGTTCCTGCTCGTCCGACGGGGTGATGACCAGACCGCGGTGCATTTGTCCGACGCCATCGACCAGGACCGGCTGAACCAGAACGTCAACGGCTACCGCGTCGAGGTCGCCGAGCCGCTGCAAAAGCTGCGCATCGTGCTCGAGGAGACCGAGGGCATCGCCTGCGATCTGACCTGGAACGGACTCTTCGGCGTGGTGCAGGAGCAGCGCCACGTGATGCGGTCGGGTACCCAGGTGACCCTGGACGCGCAGCGGTTCGCGCAATTGGGTTCCTGGAGCGGACATCTGGTGATTGACGGCGATAGGGTCGCGGTCGACCCGGCCACCTGGATCGGTACCCGGGACCGGTCCTGGGGCATCCGGCCCGTCGGCGAGCCCGAGCCGGCCGGCCGGCCGGCGGACCCTCCGTTCGAGGGGATGTGGTGGCTGTACGTGCCGATGGCGTTCGACGAGTTCGCCATCGTGGTCATCATCCAGGAGGAGCCCAGCGGCTTCCGGACCGTCAACGACTGCACCCGGATCTGGCGTGACGG